>NZ_JBXASW010000040.1:0-56190 GCF_058809745.1 Variovorax sp. MPBD4-3 | reverse complement strand
GGCAGGGCGTTTCGTGCGAGCGCCGCTTGCCCCCACCCCGACCCTCCCCGGCGGGGGAGGGAGAAGGTCATCAGAACGCGGGAATCAGCGAGCCCTTGAACTGCGTCTCGATGAAGCTCTTCACCTCCGGCGACTGGTAGGCGGCCACCAGGCGCCTGGCCCAGGGCTTGTCCTTGTCGGCGCGGCGCACGGCGATCAGGTTGGCGTAGGGGCTCTTGGGCGATTCCTTGATCACGGCGTCCTTGTTGAACGACAGGCCGGCTTTCTCCGCGTAGTCGTTGTTGATGGCGGCAATGGCCAGGTCGTCGAGCGAACGCGGCAGCTGGGCGGCGTCCAGCGCCACCAGCTTCAGCTTCTTGGGGTTGGTCACCACGTCCAGCGGGGTGGCGTTGTTGTTCTTCACGGCCTCGGGCTTGAGGGTGATGAGGCCGGCCTGCTGCAGCAGCAACAGCGCGCGGTTGCCGTTCGACGGGTCGTTCTGGATGCCGACCGAGGCGCCGTCCGGCAGCTGGTCGACCGACTTGATCTTGCGCGAGTAGAAGCCCAGCGGCGCGGTGATGGTCAGGCCCACCGGCACCAGGTCGAAGCCGCGCGCCTTGATCTGGTTGTCCAGGAAGGGCTGGTGCTGGAAGGCGTTGGCGTCCAGGTCGCCCGAGGCCAGCGCCGCGTTGGGCAGCTGGTAGTCGTTGAACACCACGACCTGGATGTTCAGCCCGTCCTTGGCGGCGACCTTCCTGACCACCTCGAAGATCTGCTCGCCGTTGCCGACGGAAACGCCGACCTTGATGTTGTTCTTGTCCTGGGCGAGCGCGGCGCTGCCGCTGAAGACGGCTGCGGCCAGCGTGGCGATGAAAAGGCTGCGGCGGCGGAAAGTGGAGTGCATGACAGTGCGGAAATCGAAAAAATGAAGGCGCGAATGTGGCACTGCAGCAAGGAATTGGGAACGAATGAATAGGCATATCGATATGGCGTGTATGGCGCGCATCGAGGTTTTCTTATGCCGTATGCGATATAAACAGCATCCTTTTTCTTCGTTCCCTTTTGCCGCTTTTGTTTTCATACTCGGCACCTTTTTCGCGAACCTCCGTGCCCGGCGCCCTCGCCGGCCGCGCTTCTTCCCAATGAGCCATCCTTCGCCCGATGCGGGCCGCGCCAGCGCGGCACCCGTCATCCGACTCCAATCCGTGCAGAAGTCCTTTGCACTGCCCAGCGGCGAGGTGTTCGACGCAGTGCATTCGCTGTCGCTCGAAATCCAGCAGGGCGACGTGTTCGGCCTGATCGGCAAGAGCGGCGCCGGCAAGTCGACGCTGCTGCGCCTGATCAACCTGCTGGAGCGGCCCGACGCGGGCCAGGTCTTCGTGGGCGGGCGCGACCTCACCACGCTCTCGCGCAGCGAGCTGCGCGACACGCGCCAGAACATCGGCATGATCTTCCAGCAGTTCAACCTGCTGCAGAACGCCACGGTGTTCGACAACGTGGCCTTCCCGCTGAAGATCCACGGCCGCCACTCCAAGGCCGAAATCGACGCGCGCGTGCGCGAATGCCTGGCCCTGGTGGGCCTGGCCGAGAAGATCGACACCTACCCGGCGCAGCTGTCCGGCGGCCAGAAGCAGCGCGTGGCCATCGCCCGCGCGCTGGCGCCGCGCCCGCAGGTGCTGCTGTGCGACGAGCCCACCTCGGCGCTCGACTCCGAGACCACGCGCTCGCTGCTGGAGACGCTGCGCGACATCAACCAGAAGATCGGCGTGACCATCGTCATCGTGACGCACGAGCTGTCGGTGGTCGAGGTGCTGTGCCGCAACGTGGCTATCCTCGAAAAGGGCCGCCTGATCGAGCAGTTCGCCGTCGAAGAGGCGCCGAACGAAGAGCGCAAGACCGCGCTGGGCCGCGAAATCGACGACCTGGTGCGCCGGCGCGAACGCGACGTGCGCGAACAGCAACAGGCGCAGCAGCAGCAACAAGACCGCGCCGCGACGGCCGTGGCCGCCAAGGAGCCCGCCTGTGTTTGAGAACATCGCCCCCATCCTCCCCGAGCTGTGGGTCGCCACCGGCCAGACTTTCATGATGCTGGCCATCGGCCTCACGGCGGCGGTGCTCATCGGCGGCCCGCTGGGCATCCTGCTGTTCCTGCTGGGCCCGGGCCAGTCGCTCGAGAACAAGCCTGCGTTCCTGGTGCTCAACTGGCTGGTGAACACGGTGCGCTCGTTCCCTTTCATCATCCTGCTGGTGGCGCTGGTGCCGTTCACGCGAGTGATCGCGGGCACGTCCATCGGCCCGCTGGCGGCGGCGGTGCCGCTGTCGTTCGCGGCCATTCCCTACCTGGCGCGGCTGGTCGACCAGTGCCTGCGCGAAGTGCCGCGCGGCGTGATCGAGGCGGCCCATGCCATGGGCGCGACCGAGCTGCAGATCGTCTGGCGCGTGCTGCTGGTGGAGGCTCGTTCGGGCCTGGTGCTGGCGCTGACCGTGCTGGCCGTGAGCTTCCTGTCTTACTCGGCGGTGGCCGGCGTGGTGGGCGGCGGCGGCATCGGCGACCTGGCCATCCGCTACGGCTACTACCGTTTCCAGACCGACGTGATGGTGCTCACCGTGGCGCTGCTCGTGGTGCTGGTACAGATCCTGCAGTTCGTGGGCAACACCACGGCAAGCAGGCTCGACAAGCGTTGAGTTGATTCTTTCTTTTCCCTAGCTAGCTTTCTCTATCTCATGAAGACCGTTTTCCTGCGCCGTTCCGTTCTCGCCCTGTCCCTGGCCGCGCTGTCGCTCGGCGGCCTCTCGCTGCAGGCTCATGCGCAAGACCCCGCCAAGAAGAACCTGGTGATCGGCGGCACCGCCGGCTCCAACGCCGACCAGCTGAAGGCCGGCATCGTGCCGATCCTCGAAAAGAAGGGCTACAAGGTCAAGCTGGTGGAGTTCAACGACTACGTGCAGCCCAACCTGGCGCTGGCCCAGGGTTCGCTCGACGCCAACTTCTTCCAGCATCAGGTCTACCTGAAGAAGTTCGCGGCCGACCAGAAGCTCGACATCACCGAGCTGGTGCAGGGCCCGATCGCCCCCATGGGCGTGTACTCGACCAAGCGCAAGACGCTGGCCGACGTGAAGGAAGGCGACCGCGTGACGCTGCCGAACGACCCGAGCAACCTGGCCCGTGCGCTGGTGCTGCTGGAGCAGAACAAGCTGATCACCATCAAGGCCGGCATCGACCCGCTGCGCGCGTCTGAAAAGGACGTGGCCGAGAACCCGAAGAAGCTGAAGTTCATTCCGCTCGAAGCCGCGCAGCTGCCGCGCTCGCTGGGCGACACCGAGTACGCGATCGTCAACGGCAACTTCGCGATTTCGTCGGGCCTGAAGCTGACCGAGGCCGTGGTGCTGGAGAAGACGCCCGACTACTACCTGAATGTGGTGGCTGTGAAGACCGCCGACAAGAACACGCAGTGGGCCAAGGACATCGCCGAAGCCTACCGCTCGAAGGAGTTCAAGGCGGTGGTCGACAGCAAGTTCCAGGGCTACGCCAAGCCCAGCTTCCTGCAGTAAGCCTTTCTTTCCTTTCATCCGACGAAGGACGCTCCCCATGCCCGTTCTGGCCGTATTCGATGCCCAAGGAAGCTGGCGCGACACGCACGTGTGCGACGGCTGGATCACCGAGCACCTGGCGGGGCAGGGCGTGAGTTGGGGGCGCGGCAAGAAGAAGGGGCAGCGGGTGCTGGACAGCGCGGGGCTGTTCTATGTGCCTACTGCTGACGGCTATCTCGGCTTGCTGCTGGAGGCCGGTGAATGGGCGGCCATGCCGGCCGGCAAGCCGCATTTCTTCGATGCGGGGGAGGCGGAGTCGCTCGACGGTCTGCCTGCTTCTTTGCCTTTGTTCGAGGCTTTCGTAGAAGAAGTCCTTTCGCTGACCGGGAACGACGCGGACGAGGAGTGAGTTCCTTGTTCTGGGCGCGTGCACAGGCCACCGGGTACTCCCCTCCGCGAATGTCCCCCGGCCTTCGGCCTCCTCCTTTATTTCGCTGCGGGGAGCACCCGGTGCCCTGTGCACAGGGCACGCTGCTGGTGTTCAGCCGAAGAATCACCGCTCTGTCCACGATCAGGCCGATGGGGTGCCTTGCGCAGCGAAATAAAGGAGGAGGGGCGCAGCCCCGGGGGACATTCGCGGAGCAAGGTACCCCGTCGGCCTGATCGCACCCCGAACAAGCGCCCGAAAGAAAAGCGCTAAGCAGCCAACCGCTGCACAGCCCGTCCACCAGGACGAGCCAACCCTAGGTGATCGCGCAATGTGCGCCCCTCGTAGTCCTTGCGGAAGATTCCGCGCTTCTGCAGGATCGGCACCACGCCGTCGACGAAGTCCTGCAACCCGTGCGGCAGCGCATCGGGCATCAGGTTGAAGCCGTCGGCCGCTCCGGCCCTGAACCAGCGTTCGATGTCGTCGGCAATCTGCTCCGGCGTGCCGACGATCACGCGGTGCCCGCCGCCGCCCGCCAGTTCGCGGATCAGCTGGCGCACCGTGTAGCCGTGCGTGCGGCCGGCCGCCACCACGGCGTTGAAAAAAGTGTGGTTGCCGTTGCCATTGGCCGGCAGCGGCAGGTCGTCGGGCAGGCGCTCGTCGAGCTTCAGGCGGTCGGGCGTGATGCCCAGCGTGCCGGCGATGCGTGTCAGGCTGTAGTCCCACGGAATCAGGTCGACCAGCTCGTCGCGGCGGCGCAGCGCTTCGGCCTCGGTGCTGCCGACGATGGTGGTCAGGCCCGCGAGCACCTTCACCGCGTCGGGGCCGCGGCCGAGTTCGGCGGAGCGCGTCTTCAATGCGCGCGCGTACGCCAGAGACTCCTCGAACGATTGCGACGCCGAGAACACCGCCTCCGCATGGCGCGACGCCAGCTCGCGGCCGTCGGCCGAGGCGCCGGCCTGCACCAGCACCGGGTGCCCCTGCGGCGGGCGCGGCAGGTTCAGCGGACCCTGCACCGCGAAATGCTCGCCGCGATGCGCGATGGCGTGTACCTTGGCCGTGTCGATGAAGCTGCCCGTGGCCTTGTTGCCGACGAAGGCGTCGTCTTCCCAGCTGTCCCACAGCGCCTTCACGATGTCGGTGAACTCCGCGGCGCGCGCATAGCGCTTCGCATGGTCGGGCACCGCGTCGAGGCCGAAGTTGCGCGCCGACGGCAGGTCGGCCGTCGTCACCACGTTCCAGCCCGCGCGGCCGCCGCTCACATGGTCGAGCGTGGCGAAGCGGCGGGCGATGTTGTAGGGCTCGTTGTAGCTGGTCGAGGCCGTGGCGATCAGGCCGATGTGCGTGGTGGCGGCGGCCACGCAGGCCAGCAGCACCGTGGGCTCCAGCGCGGTGATCGGGCGGAAGTGGATCTGGTCCACGATGGCCGCGTTGTCCGCGAGGAACACGGCGTCGAGCTTGGCCGCCTCTGCGATCTGCGCGGTGCGGATGTAGTGCTGGATGTCCGCAAAGGCCCACGGGTCGCTCTCCGGCAGGCGCCAGGCCGAAGGCACGAAGCCCGAGTGCAGGATGTTGACGTTCAGGTGCAGCTGGCGCGGCCGGGGGCCGGGGTTCGAAGCGCTCATTGGGCGAAGTAGTCGGGCAGGCGGTAGCCGGCCCAGGTCGGGTTGGCCTTGAAGAAGCGCTGGAACTCGGGCGACTGGTAGGCGGCCGCAATGTCTTTCGCGAACTTGGCGTTTTCGTTGCCGCGCTTGACGGCCACCACGTTCACGTAGGGCAGCGTCATGTCTTCGAGCTTGAGCGCCTCGGTGAGCTTCAGCCCCGAGGCCACCGCGAAGTTGCCCTGCACGGCGGCGATGTCGGCATCGGCCAGCGAGCGCGGGGCTTGCGCGGCTTCGAGCGGCACCAGCTTCAGGCGCTTGGGATTGCTCGCTATGTCGCGCTCCGACACCGCGATCGGGCTCACGCCCGGCTTGAGCGTGACCCAGCCGATGGCCGCAAGGATGTTGAGCGCGCGCGCCGCGTTCACCGGGTCCGAAGGCAGCGTGACGGTGGCACCGTCAGGCACCGCGTCGAGCGACTTGTGGCGCTGCGAATACAGGCCCATGGGCGGCGTCGGCACATGCACGACGGGCACCAGGTCAAAGCCCTGCTGCTTGTTGGTGGCGTTGAGATACAGCGTGTGCTGGAAGATGTTGGCGTCGATCTGCCCGCGCTCCACGGCGTCGTTGGGCTGCACGCCCTGGCTGAACTCGACGTACTTGACGGTGTAGCCCAGCTTCTTCAGCTGGGGCTCGATGCCGTTGGTGAAAGCGTCGCGATACGGGCCGGGCATGAAGCCCACACGCAGGTCGGCGGCCTGGGCCGACACGTGGATGAACAGGCCCAGCGCAAGGCTGCCGAGCAGCGAGGCGGACCAGCGTGCCAGCGAGGGCGCGCGCAACTGAAAACGCATGACGGGCAACTCCGGGAAGCAAACAAAGAGAGCTGGGCACTCTAGGTCGCGCCGCCGGCCGTGCGAACGAAGATTCGCGCGCTTGGTTATCCGCTGGCCAAATATCCGTCAGCCGGTCGAGCCTTCGCGCTTGAGGAAATCCACGAAGGCCCGCAGCGGCGCGGGCATGTGCGTGCGGCTCGGGTAGTACAGGAACGGTCCCGAGAAGCTCTGCCACCAGTCCTCGAGCACCGGCACCAGCGTGCCGCGGTCGATGGAGGGGCGCAGGTAGTCGTCGAAGGTGTAGATCAGGCCCAGCCCGGCTTCGGCGGCGTGCAGTTCGAGGCTGAGCATCGACGCGACCAGCGGGCCGGTCGGCGTGATCTTGACGGCCTTGCCTTTGCGCACGAAACCCCAGGCCGCGAGCACGCCGCTCTGGAAGCGGTGGGCGATGCAGGCGTGCTTCAGCAGGTCGGTCGGGTGCCTGGGCGTGCCGTGCTTCGCCAGGTAGCCGGGCGAAGCGGCGGCCACGAAGCGCTGCGTGCGCGGGCCCAGCGGCACGGCGATCATGTCGCGGGCAATGCTCTCGTCGTAGCGGATGCCGGCGTCGAAGCCTGCCGCGAGCACGTCGATGAAGGTGTCGTTGGTCGTCACTTCGAGCGTGATGCCCGGGTGCGCCGCCAGGAAGCTGCTGGCCAGTGGCGGCAGCACGCGCTGCGCCACGATGGTCGGCACGTTCAGCCGCAGCGTGCCGGTGGGGCTGTCGCGAAAACTGTTGAGCGTGTCGAGCGCGCCGGCAATGTCGTCGAGCGCGGGCGAGATGCGGTCGAGCAGGCGCTGGCCCGCTTCGGTCGGCGTGACGCTGCGCGTGGTGCGGTTCAGCAGCCGCACGCCGAGCTGCGCTTCGAGCCTGCGCATGGCCTCGCTGAGCGAGGAGGGCGACACGCCGCGCAAGGCCGCGGCACCGCGAAAGCCGCGCGCCCGCGTCACCGCCACGAAGGCGCCCAGGTCCGAAAGATCAGGTTCGTTCATGGCCTGATTGTGCTTTTTTCCGCACAACCCGTGCGGAGGCGGACGGATTATCGAACGGGGCGTTTCCTTCCAGACTACTTCCCATGCCGCTCGCAACCGCACGCGGCCCCTCTGAAAGGATCGTCACCATGAACACCCTCCAACTCGGTGCCACCGGCCCGCAAGTCTCCGCCTTCGGCCTCGGCTGCATGGGCATGTCGGGCATGTACGGCCCGTCCGACCGCGCGGAAAGCATCGCCACCATCCACGCCGCCATGGATGCGGGTATCACCCTGCTGGACACCGGCGACTTCTACGGCAGCGGCCACAACGAGATGCTGATCGGCGAAGCGCTGAAGGACCTGAAGGGCTCGCAGCGCGACGCGGCGCTGCTGAGCGTGAAGTTCGGCGCCATGCGCGACCCGGCCGGCGGCTGGATCGGCTACGACGCGCGGCCCGCGGCGGTGAAGAACTTCGCCACCTACTCGCTCCAGCGCCTGGGCGTGGACCACATCGACGTGTACCGCCCCGCGCGGCTCGATGCGAACGTGCCCATCGAAGACACCATCGGCGCCATCGCCGACCTGGTGAAGGCGGGCTACGTGCGCCACATCGGCCTCTCCGAAGTGGGCTCGCAGACGATTCGCAGGGCGGCGGCGGTGCACCCGATCTGCGACCTGCAGATCGAGTATTCGCTGATCTCGCGCGGCATCGAGGACGACATCCTCGCGACCTGCCGCGAGCTGGGCATTGCCATCACCGCCTACGGCGTGCTTTCGCGCGGGCTGATCAGCGGGCACTGGACGAAGGACAGCGCGGGCGCGAAGGATTTCCGCGCGCACAGCCCGCGCTTCCAGGGCGAGAACGCGGAACGCAACCTGGCGCTGGTCGATGCGCTGCGCAAGATCGCCGATGCCAGGGGCGTGACGGTGGCGCAGATCGCCATCGCGTGGGTGGCGGCGCAGGGCGATGACATCGTGCCGCTGATCGGCGCGCGGCAGCGCACGCGGCTCGACGAGGCGCTGGGCGCGTCGAGCGTGCGGCTCACGGCCGACGACTTGGCGGCCATCGAGCGCGCGGTGCCCAAGGGTGCTGCGGCCGGCGACCGCTATGCGGCGGCGCAGATGGCGACGCTGGACAGCGAGCCGCGCCGCGGCTGAGCAGCAGGCTCAGTCCGCCAGGAATTCCTCGATCATCCGCGCCACGCGCTGCGGCTGGTCGTGGTGCAGCATGTGGCCCGCGTCTTCCAGCCGCTCGATGCGCGCGGCGGGCACGGACTTCAGCCGCTCGTGGAATTCGTCGAGCGTGTAGCGGTTCTTCCACCAGCCGTGCAGGCTGTCGTCCGAGGCCTCGACCATCAGCAGCGGCGCGGTGATGCGGGCGTACAGCGCCAGCGTCTCGTCCACGCGGAAGATGTGCGCGTTGACGATCTTGTGCGCCGCGTCGCCCAGGATCTGCCAGCGCTCGCTGCCGTCGGGCTGCGCATGGCTCGCCGACCAGTGGCTGGCGAGCCAGTTGGCCTTGTCGGGCGTGAGCCGCGGGTTGGTCTTCATGAGGCGCCGGGCCACGCCGTCCACCGCCGAATAGCCGGCCAGCGCCATCTCGCCGCGGTGCAGGCGCTTGAGTTCGTCGATCCACTGGCCGTAGCGCGCGGGCGCTTCTTCCGGCTTGCGCGCGGGCATGCCGAAACCTTCGAGGTTGACCAGACGGCGGATGCGCTGCGGCCGCACGCCCGCGTAGTGCATGACGACGTTGCCGCCCATGCTGTGGCCGACGAGGTCGATCTGCCTGGCACTTTCTCCTTCGCCGGCGTAGTGGTCCAGCAGCCATTCGAGGTCCGCCAGGTAGTCGGCGAGCCAGTAGTTGTCGACGCCGCCGCCGTCGGTCAGGCCGAAGCCGCGCCAGTCGGGCGCGATGATGAAGCGATCTTCTTCCATCGCATCGACCACGAACTGCCAGGACGCCGCCACGTCCATCCAGCCGTGCACCAGCACCAGGGGAGGGCGCGCGTCGGAGGGCTGGCCCCAGAGGCGCACGTGGTAGCTGAGGTTGCGCACGGGCACGAATTCGCTGCGGGAGGGGCGGAGGGCTTGGTACATGGGCGTCGATGATAAAGAGGCCTTTGTGCTGACGCAGTCCGGCACAGGACAGCGCGCGGGTGCGCAACGCTCGGGTTTTGATGGGGCGGCCAGCAGGCCGTGGGTCGGGGCGGTAGCATCCCGCGCATGAAAAAGATCCAACTCGGTCAAAGCGACCTGCACGTCACCCCGATCTGCCTCGGCACGATGACTTTCGGCGAACAGGTCGACGAACCCACTTCGCATGCCATCCTGAGCCGCTCGCTCGAGCGCGGCGTCGACTTCATCGACACCGCCGAGATGTACTCGGTGCCCACGCGCAAGGAAACCTACACCATCACCGAAACCATCATCGGCAACTGGTTCGCCGCCAACCCCGGCGCGCGCGAGAAGCTGGTGGTTGCAACCAAGGTGGCGGGCCCCTCGCGCGGCATGCCCTGGGTGCGCGAAGGCAGCGGCATGACGGCGGCCGACATCGAGGCTTCGTGCAACGCCAGCCTGAAGCGCCTGAAGACCGACGTCATCGACCTGTACCAGATCCACTGGCCCGAGCGCCATGTGCCGCTGTTCGGCAACATCTACTACGACCCGGCCAAGGAAAGCTCGAAGACGCCGATCCTCGAGCAGCTCGAAGCGCTGGGCAAGCTGGTGAAGGCCGGCAAGGTTCGCGCCATCGGCCTGTCGAACGAAACGCCCTACGGCGTTCACGAATTCGTGCGGCTGGCAGAGCAGCACGGGCTGCCGCGCGTGGCGACGGTGCAGAACGTGTACAGCCTCATCAGCCGCGGCCACGAGAACGCGCTGGACGAGACCATGCACCGGCTGAACGTGTCGCTGCTGGCTTACTCGCCGCTGGCTTTCGGCTTGCTGACCGGCAAGTACGACCAGAGCGGCATCGAAGGGCCGGATGCGCCCAAGGGCGCGCGCATCTCGAGCTACGAGTCGGTGCGCAAGCAGCGCTGGGGCCGGCCCGATTCGCTGCGCGCGGCCAAGCGCTACAACCAGCTGGCTCGCGACAACGGCCTGACGCCGACGCAACTGGCGCTGGCCTTCTGCTACACCAAGTGGCAGGTCGCGAGCACGATCATCGGTGTGACGTCGGTGGCGCAGCTGGACGAGGACCTGGATGTGTACGGCACCACGCTGTCGCCCGAGATCCTGGCCGAGATCGACAAGATCCGCTGGGAGATTCGCGACCCCGCGGCTTGAAGCTGGCAGGGGTCAGCGGCCGCATTCGCCCTGGGCGGCAGCCAGTGCCAGGGCGGGCAGGCTCAACAGCCCCATGCCGCTGCCCTTGAACTGGCCCTTCATGCAGTCGCCGCGCGCCGAGCCGGCGACATCCGAGCTCAGCCGGGAATCGAAGGCGAAGCGTGGATTCCCGTTGAGCTCTTGCCCGGCGCGTTCGGCGAAGGAGCGCTCGCGGCCGATGTCGCGCAGGGCGCGGCGGGTGTTTTCCGAATGAAGGATCGGCGGCCTGGCTGGCGCGGGGCTCGCGGCTTGGGCAGGTTCATCGGACACGGCTGGCGCGGCAGGTGACGTGGTGGCGTTGCTTCGCGCGGGCGGGGGCGCGCGCCTTGTGGTTGTGCGAGCCATCTGGGCCGGGGCGCGCGGTGCGGCTTCCTTCTGCGGGGCCGGCGCTTCGGCCTTCGATACGGGTTGCACGACCTGCACTACTTCCATCACCACGCGCCGAGACGTATCGTCCATGCGCCTGTGCGGCTGCATTGCGCCCAGCAGCAGCCAGAGCACCGCTGCGTGCATCGCCACCACGGCCAGCACGAGCGTAATCAGGTTGGGGCGGAGCATCAGCGCCCGAGATGGAGCGAGGCCTTGGACACCGGGGCTGACGTATGCTGCATGGTTGGACCGGAATTCGATGTAATACGGCAAATTCTTGTCGTGGAACATCAAGTTTTCTGAAGCCATCCTGAACCCGCAACTGCCACCGAGATGGCCAAGAAAAGCACCCATACCTCCGAGACGCCCGCCACCCAGCTGCTGCGCGCGCACAAGATCGCCTTCAGCGAGCACCCTTACGAATACGTGGAGCACGGCGGCGCGCAGCGCGGCGCCGAGATGCTCGGGCTCGACCCGTTCACCGTCATCAAGACCCTGGTCATGCAGGACCAGGACGCCAAGCCGCTGATCGTGCTGATGCACGGCAACCGCACGGTGTCGACCAAGAACCTCGCGCGGCAGATCGGTGCCAAGTCGGTCGAGCCCTGCAAGCCCGAGGTGGCGCAGCGCCACAGCGGCTACCTGGTGGGCGGCACCTCGCCGTTCGGCACGCGGCGAGAGATGCCGGTGTATGTGGAGGCGGCCATCCTCGAGCTGCCGAGGATCGTGCTCAACGGCGGGCGGCGCGGCTACCTTATCGGCATCGATCCGCGGGTGTGCGTGGACCTGCTGGGCGCCAGACCCGTGCAATGTGCGCTGGCAGAATAGCCGGCGCCAGACAGAACAATAACCATCCCTCGCGGAGTGCCGTCTTGAGTTTCACCTTGCCTTCCATCATTGCCATCGTGGCGTCTTACCTGATCGGCTCGCTGTCCTTCGCGGTCATCGTGAGCAAGGCGCTCGGCATGGCCGATCCGCGCAGCTACGGCAGCAAGAACCCCGGCGCCACCAACGTGCTGCGCTCGGGCAACAAGGGCGCGGCACTGGCCACGCTGCTGCTGGACGCGCTCAAGGGCTGGGTGCCGGTGTTCCTCATTCACCAGTTCGGCGCGCAATGGGGGCTTGGGGCGGGCGTTGCCGCGCTGGCCGGCCTCGCTGCCTTCCTGGGCCATCTCTACCCGGTGTTCTTCGGCTTCCAGGGCGGCAAGGGCGTGGCCACCGCGGCCGGCGTGCTTGTGGGCATCGCGCCCTGGCTGGGGCTTGCCACCGGCGCCACCTGGCTGATCATCGCGATCTTCTTCCGCTATTCGTCGCTGTCTTCACTGGTGGCGGCATTCTTCGCGCCGGCCTACTATCTGATCGGCGGCGGCATTGCCTGGCCGCTCGACCGCACGGTGCTGGTCGCCCTCGTCGTCATGAGCCTGCTGCTGATCTGGCGGCACCGCGAAAACATCCGCCGGCTCGCGGCCGACACGGAGTCGAAGCTCGGCTCCAGGAAAAAGAAAGACTGAAAGAAAACCATGGCTTCCATCACCCGCTTCCACGTCGGCCCGCGCCTCTCCGAAACCGCCGTGCACAATGGCACCATCTACCTCGCGGGCCAGGTGCCCGACGACACCACGCAGGACATCCGCGGCCAGACCGGGCAGGTTCTGGCCATGGTCGACCGCCTGCTGGCGGAGGCCGGCAGCGACAAGTCGCGCATTCTCATGACGCAGATCTTCCTGGCCGACATCGGCGACATCACGGCCATGAACGAGGTGTGGGACGCCTGGATTCCGGCCGGCAACACGCCGCCGCGCGCGACCGTGCAGGCCAAGATGGCCAATGCGGCCTACAAGATCGAGATCGTGGTGACGGCCGCGCAGGCCTGACGCCGGGGCTTCAATAGCGTTTTTCGAGGACCATCTGGTCCGCGTCGCGCCGCATCGAAAAGCGGTTGATGAAGCTGTTGCCCAGCAGCACGAAGGGCATCGACTGCTGCGAGACCACGGCGTCGATGTCGTACACCTCGACGTCGCCCACGCGCACGGACTGCAGCCGCAGCTTGTAGCCCGAAGTCGTGCCGTTGGCGGTACCGATCTGCACCGGCTGGCCCTTGCTGTAGTCCAGCCCGATGCGTTGCGCATCGGCCGCCGACATGGCCACGCTGGTCGCGCCCGTGTCGAGCATGAAGGTCACGGCCCGCCCGTTGATGGCGCCCTGCGTCATGAAGTGCCCGCGGCTGTCGGCCGACAGCACGACGCGGCTGCCGCCGCCCGAGCCGCCTCCGCCGCCGCCGATGCTCACCGGCGTGTCCATGCGCAGGTTGACGCGCTTGCCGTCGAGCTCGACCACCGCCTGCTCGGACTGCAGCGACACGAGCTTCACGCCCTGGAAAGTTTCGCCGACCGCCACCGTCTTGGGCGGGGCGCCGTTCACGATCAGGATCGCGCGGCTGCCGATGGTGCCGGTCAGGGTGACCGAGCCGGCGGCGTGCGCCACGGCGGCCGCAGCCAGGAGCTGCGCCGCGACGACGAGCGCTTTCATGGAGCGGGGCTCAGTCGCGGAAATTATTGAACGTGAGCGGCATGTCGGGCACGTCCTTTTTGATGAGGGCCATGGCCGCCTGCAGGTCGTCGCGCTTGGCGCCGGTGATGCGCACCGCGTCGCCCTGGATCGCCGCCTGCACCTTGAGCTTGCTGTCCTTGACGATGCGGGTGATCTTCTTGGCCTGCTCGCTCTCGATGCCGCTCTTGACCTTGATGACCTGCTTGACCTTGTCGCCGCCCATCTTCTGCACGTCGCCCTTGTCGAGGAAGCGCACGTCGACGCTGCGCTTTGTGAGCTTGCTGCGAAGGATGTCTTCGACCTGCACGAGCTGGAACTCGGCGTCGCCGATCATGGTGATCTCCTTGTCCTTGAGCTCGACGGCAGCGGACGTGCCCTTGAAGTCGAAGCGCGTCGCGATCTCCTTGGCGGTGTTTTCGACCGCGTTCTTCACTTCGGGCAGATTGGGCTCGCAGACGGTATCGAAGGACGGCATTGACTCTCTCCTGAATTCACTGATGCTGGATGCGACAATTCTCCCATGATCGTGGAGTCCAACGTCCCGCTGCAGCCCTACAACAGCTTTGGCATCGTCGCACGCGCGCAGCATCTTGCGCGCATCACCGGCGAGGCCGACCTGGCCGCGCTGCGCGCCGATGCGCAGTGGCGCGACGCGCCGCGTTTCGTGCTGGGCGGCGGCAGCAACATCGTGCTCACGGGCGACGTCAAGCCGCTGGTGCTGAAGGTCGAGATCAAGGGCCTGCGGCTGGTGGAAGAAACCCCGCGCGCCTGGATCGTCGAGGCCGGTGCGGGTGAAATCTGGCACGACGCGGTCGAATGGATGGTGCGCAACGGCTACCCGGGGCTCGAGAACCTCGCGCTGATCCCGGGCACCGTGGGCGGCTCGCCGGTGCAGAACATCGGCGCCTACGGGGTCGAGCTGCAAGACCGCTTCGAGTCGCTCGATGCCTACGACCTGGAAACCGGCCGCAGTTTCACGCTCGACGCCGCCCAATGCGCCTTCGGCTACCGCGATTCCGTGTTCAAGCATGCGCGCAGCGGCCCCAACGACTTCGGGCTGGCGGGCAGGGCGGTGATCACCCGGGTGCGATTTCGGCTGCCCAAGCCGTGGAAGGCCGTGGTCGGCTACCTCGACCTGGAGCGCAAGATGGAGGAAACCGGCAACTTCACGCCGAGCGCGCTCGACATCTTCGAATGGATCTGCGCCATCCGGCGCGCCAAGCTGCCCGACTGGCGGGTGCTGGGCAACGCCGGCAGCTTCTTCAAGAACCCGACCGTCACGCCCGAGCAATGCGCTGACATCATCGCGCGCGACCCCAAGATCGTTCACTACCCGATGGACGACGGCAGCATCAAGCTGGCGGCTGGCTGGCTCATCGACGCCTGCGGCTGGAAGGGCAAGTCGGTCGGCAACGCCGGCGTGTACGAGAAACAGGCGCTGGTGCTGGTCAACCGCGGCGGCACCGAGAACCCGGTGACCGGCGGCGAGGTGATGACGCTCGCCAAGGCCATCCAGACCAGCGTGTACGAGCGTTTCGGCATCCGGCTGGAGCCGGAGCCGGTGGTGGTCTGAGCCCGCGGGCATGGATCTCGACTTTCTCCAGCTGAACTACCGGCGGCGCATTGCCGCCCTGGTATGGGCTCGCCGCGCGGTGCCGGTCGTTGCGCTGCTCGCGTTGTTCCTGGGCTCGCGCCGCTGGGGCTCGATGGTGGTGGTGATCTTGGTGGCGCTGCTGTTCGCGGCGGTGCTCAGGTTCCTCGAAACCAGCCTGCGGCGCCAGTTCATCCGCGAAGCTCGGCTGCCGGCTTTTCTCGTCGGCAAGCTGTGCCAGGCGCATCCGCAGCTCAGCCGGCGCGACGCCGAACTGGTGCTGCGCGGCCTGCGCCAGTTCTTCATGGCGCACCTTCGCAGCGACCGCAAGTTCGTGGCCATGCCCTCGAAGGTGGTCGATACGGCCTGGCACGAGTTCATCCTGCACACGCAGGGCTACCAGAACTGGTGCAAGGCGGCCTTCGGCGGCATGCTGCATCACAGCCCGGCCGAGGTGCTGGGCCGCGACCCCAAGCGCAACGACGGACTGCGCCGCACCTGGTACTGGGCCTGCAAGGAAGAGAGCATCGATCCGCGCAAGCCGGCGCGGCTGCCGCTGCTGTTTGCGCTGGACGTCAAGTTCGCGATCGACGGCGGTTTCCACTATGTGCCCGACTGCCGGGCGGTCGAGCGGCACATCGGCTCGGACGCCCATTGCGGCACGAGCTTCGGGGAGTCGTCCTCTTCGGATGGCGGCAGCTCGGGCGATGCCGGCGGCTTCGGCGGCTGCGAGTCGAGCAGCGGCGGCGGCGATGGTGGCTCCAGCGACGGCGGAGGATCGTCCGACGGCGGCGGGGGCTGTGGCGGCGGCTGCGGTGGAGGTGGCGGCGGGGATTGAACTCCGTGCCCCAACGAAAACGGGCCCCGAGGGGCCCGTCGTCGTTTCTGCCCCGCACCGAGGCAGGGACCGGCGATCAGCTCGCGTCGCCGTCGTTGGCCAGCTTCGGCAGCGATGCGCCTTCATTCGGCGACAGCAGGCCGACCTGCGTGTAGATGCCGAGCTTCTCGCGCGTGTCGGCGATGTCGAGGTTGCGCATCGTCAGCTGGCCGATGCGGTCCAGCGGCGTGAATGCGCCCTCGACCTTTTCCATGCTCAGGCGCTCGGGCTTGTACGTCAGGTTGGCCGACTCGGTGTTCATGATCGAGTAGTCGTTGCCGCGGCGCAGCTCGACGGTCACCTCGCCGGTGATGGCGCGAGCCACCCAGCGCTGCGCGGTCTCGCGCAGCATGATGGCCTGCGGGTCGAACCAGCGGCCCTGGTAGAGCAGCCGGCCGAGCTTGCGGCCGTTGTCGCGGTACTGCTCGATGGTGTCCTCGTTGTGGATGCCGGTGACGAGGCGCTCGTAGGCGATGAACAGCAGCGCGAGGCCGGGAGCCTCGTAGATGCCGCGGCTCTTGGCCTCGATGATGCGGTTCTCGATCTGGTCGCTCATGCCCAGGCCGTGGCGGCCGCCGATGCGGTTGGCTTCGAGGATCAGCTCGACCAGGCTCGAATAGCGCACGCCGTTCAGCGCAACGGGCACGCCTTCTTCGAAGCGCACCGAAACGGTCTCGCGCTTGACTTCGACTTCGTCCTTCCAGAAGGCCACGCCCATGATGGGCTGAACGATCTGGATGCCGCTGTTCAGGTGCTCGAGGTCCTTGGCCTCGTGCGTGGCGCCGAGCATGTTGGAGTCGGTCGAGTAGGCCTTCTCGGCCGACATCTTGTAGGCGAAGCCGGCCTTCTGCATGAACGCCGACATTTCGGCGCGGCCGCCCAGCTCGTCGATGAAGACCTGGTCGAGCCAGGGCTTGTAGATCTTGAGGTTGGGGTTGGTCAGCAGGCCGTAGCGGTAGAAGCGCTCGATGTCGTTGCCCTTGTAGGTGCTGCCGTCGCCCCAGATGTTGACGTCGTCTTCCTTCATGGCCGACACCAGCATCGTGCCCGTGACGGCGCGGCCCAGCGGCGTGGTGTTGAAGTAGGTCACGCCGGCCGTGGTCACGTGGAAGGCGCCGGCCTGCAGGGCGGCGATGCCTTCGTTGGCCAGCTGCACGCGGCAGTCGATCAGGCGCGCGTTCTCGGCGCCGTAGAGCATCGCCTTGCGCGGGATCTCGTCGTAGTCGGGCTCGTCGGGTTGGCCGAGGTTGGCGGTGTAGGCGTAGGGAATGGCGCCCTTGTTGCGCATCCAGTGCAGCGCCGCGCTGGTGTCCAGGCCGCCCGAGAAGGCGATGCCGACCTTCTGGCCGGCGGGTACGTTTTGGAGGATGGTCGACATGTCGGGTCCCGGTTCAGCCGAAGTGGCAGATGTAGCTGTAGGGCTCGCCAGTTACGCGGATCTGGAAGCTGGAGTTGCCGGGCACGCTGAACTTCTGGCCGGGGCCCGAGGCAATCCATTCGCTGGTGCCCGCGAGCTGGTATTCGCAGCTGCCGCCGGTGCCTTCCATGATTTCAGGCGCGCCGGTATTGAAGGTGAGGGTGGACGGCAGGATCACGCCGACCGACTTCTTGGTGCCGTCCGCCAGCGTGAGGTTGTGGCTCACGCATTTGCCGTCGAAGTACACATTGGCCTTGGTGGCCACTGCGGCGCTGTTGATTGTGTCGGTAGTCGTCGTCATTGGGTGGCGCCGGCGCGCAAGCGGTCGGCGAATCGAGGACGCACCGCACCAGCGGCGCACCCGTCAAGGGTTGGAAAAGTCCTCGATTTTAGGGGCTCGACGGGCCCCCGCCCGCTCAGCGGTGCCAGCCGCCGCGGAAACCGCCCCAGCCGCCGCGGTGGTAGCCGCCGCCCCAGCCGCGCGAATAGCCGAGGTTCAGCGAGATGCCGACCGGCGGATAGGCGTATGGATAGCCGTAGCCATAGAAGGGGTCCACATACACCGGTGCCGCGTAGACGGGCGCCGGCTGCACGTACACGGGCGCGGGAGCGCTGGCGCCGACCACCACGCCGGGCTCGGGCACGACGTTGTCCCAAGGGGAACCGCCGCTGCCGCTGGCTTCGACCGGATAGGTCTGGACCTGTCCCTGCGGGGCCACCGGCGAGGTCACGACGCCATACGAAGACGCCTGGACCGCGATGGTCGCGCCGGGCCGGGTGTTCGTGCGGGTGGTGTACTGCTGGCCGTTGTACTCGTAGGTAACGTTGTAGCTGACATCGCTACCAGTCGTTTCGCGGATCGGCGTGGCGGAAATCACCCGTGCCTGGACGACCTGGCCTTGCTGTTGCTGCGCGTGCACGAGGCCCGTGCCAGCCGCCAGCGCGCCGGCCATCGAGATGCCGGCAAGGGTGCGAAAAACGTGTCTGTTCATGTTGGTCTCTCCTGCGGATGCCGGTTGGACGCCCCGCCGCAAGGCGGGTTCCGGCATTTACACGGCCTTCACAGCGGCCCAGGCCTCGGCGTCGAAGCCCGTGGTGACCGGCTTTTTCGGGCCCCAGTCGACCACCGGCCGCTTGATCAGGCTGGGGTTGGCCAGCAGCACCGGGCGGGCGGAGGCGGCGTCGGTCACGCCTTCGCGCGTGGCGTCGTCCAGCTTGCGCCAGGTGGTGCCCTTGCGGTTGACCAGGGCCTCCCAGCCCGGTTTCTTCAGCCACTGGTCGAGTTCGGCTTCGGGCACGCCCTGTTTCTTGAAATCGTGGAAGGTGTAGGCCACGCCATGTTCGTCGAGCCAGGCGCGGGCGCGCTTGACGGTGTCGCAGTTCGGAATGCCGTATAGGGTTGTCATGGCCGCGATGATGCCCCGGCGCGCGGGTCGGCGACAATCCCGGCCTCCATGGAAACCCTTAACGACTGGCTCGCCCGCGCCGAGCAACTGCATCCCAAGAACATCGAGCTCGGGCTCGATCGCGCCAAAGAAATGGCGCAGCGCCTCGGCCTGCGCTTCGGCTGCCCCGTCATCACCGTGGCCGGCACCAACGGCAAGGGGTCGACCTGCGCGATGCTCGAGTCGATCCTCACGCACGCGGGCTACCGCACGGCGGTCTTCACGTCGCCGCACCTGGTGCGCTTCGAAGAGCGGCTGCGGCTCAAGGGCGAGGCCGTCGATGCTTCCAAACTGATAGCAAGCTTCGATGTGGTCGAAAAGGTGCGCGGTGACATGCCGCTGACCTACTTCGAGTTCACCACCCTCGGCATCCTGCATTGCATGATCGAGGAAAAGCCCGACGTGGCAATTCTCGAAGTCGGCCTGGGCGGGCGGCTCGATGCAGTGAACATCATCGACACAGATTGCGCGGTCATCACCAGCATCGACCTCGACCACATGGAATACCTCGGCCCCGACCGCGAAAGCATCGGCTTCGAGAAGGCCGGCATCATGCGTGCGGGCAAGCCCGTCATCGTGAGCGACCCGATGCCGCCGCAGAGCGTGATCGACCATGCCAATGCCATCGGTGCGGACCTCTGGCGCTTCGGCACCGACTTCAACGTGTCCGGCGACAAGCAGCAGTGGGGCTGGTCGGGCCGCGGCCGGCGCTACAGCGGGCTGGCCTACCCGGCGCTGCGCGGCGCCAACCAGCTCATCAATGCCGCGGGCGTGCTCGCGGCGCTGGAGGCTCTGCGGCCCCAGTTGCCGATCACGGCGCAGGCGGTGCGCAACGGGCTGGCCATGGTCGAGCTGCCGGGCCGTTTCCAGATCGTGCCGGGCGAGCCCGCGCTGGTGCTCGACGTGGCGCACAACGCCCACGCCGTGGCCGCGCTGGCCGAGAACCTCGACGCGATGGGCTTCTATCCCACCACGCACGGCGTGTTCGGCGTCATGGCCGACAAGGACCTGGCCCCCATCCTCGCGCGCATCGGCCCGCTGATCGACCGCTGGTACTTCACCGACCTGCCCACGCCGCGCGCCGCCAAGGCGGCCGATCTTCTCGCTGCCTGGCAGGCCCAGAACAGCCGTGCCGACGCCTCGGGCAGCGTGCACGCGGGCCCGATGGACGCGTTGCGCGCAGCCATCGAGCAGGCAGGGCCCGCTGATAGAATCGTCGTCTTCGGATCGTTCTTCACCGTGGGTGGCGTGCTCGAAAACGGCACCCCCCGGCTGCAAGCCAAACACCTGCTGCCAGGCGGCTGATCGCCGGGCTGTACACACACCCATCGGCACCACCGGGCATCACCTCGCTGCACTCCTCCAGGGATCGAACTTCATGGCGTTTTTCAAGTTCCGCACGCGCGGCCCGCAAGGCAACGAAGGACGCAGCGCCCCCGCCGCCGCGCCGGCGGAAAGTGTCGAAACCATGCGTCGGCGTGCGCGCCACCGGCTGCTCGGCGCGGCCGTGCTGGTGCTGCTGGGCGTCATCGGTTTCCCGCTGCTGTTCGACACGCAGCCACGGCCGGTGTCGGTAGACATCCCCATCGAGATTCCCGACCGCAACAAGGTCAAGCCGCTGCCCGTGCCCGCCACGCCGGCACCGGCCGTCAGCACGGCCCCGGCCGCGCCCGACAGCGGGTCGTCGCGTGTCGCTTCGGCTTCGTCGGCCGGCGGCATGATCACCGAGACCGCCGACGGCACCGAAATCGACCCCGGCAAGCCGGCCGCCAGCACGCCGCCGGCCGCAGCGGTTCCGGAGCGCAAGCCCGAACCCAAACCCGAACCCAAGCCGGAGCCCAAACCCGAACCCAAGCCGGCAGAGCACAAGCCGGAACCCAAGCCCGAGCCGAAGCCGAAGCCGGAACCCAAGCCCGAAGCCAAGCCCAAGCCGGCAGCCGCCGTCGACGACGGCGCCCGTGCCCGCGCGCTGCTCGAGGGCAAGCCGATCACGGCCGCCGCTGCCGCCACGTCCAAGCCCGCCGCCGCCGACGAGGCCGGTGGCCGCTTCGTGGTGCAGGTGGGTGCGTTCGCCGATGCCGACAAGGCGCGCGAAGTGCGCCAGAAGCTCGAGCGGGCCGGTCTCAAGACCTATGTGCACGTGGCGAAGACGGCCGACGGCGAACGCACGCGTGTGCGTGTCGGCCCCTTCGCCTCGCGTGCCGAGGCCGACCGCGCCGCCGAGAAGGTCAAGGGCTTGTCTTTGTCGGCCGCCATCCTCACGTTGTAAGAATCTTTTTCGCTTGCCGTGGCCCTGTTCGACTGGATCGCCGTTGCGCTCATCGGTGTGTCGATGCTGCTTGGCCTGATGCGCGGGCTGGTGTTCGAGGTGATATCGCTGATCGGCTGGGTGGCCGCCTTCATTGCCGCCCAGTGGCTGGCTTCAGGCGTGGCGGCATGGTTTCCGTTCGGAGACCCGCAGGGCGCCTGGCGCTATCCGCTGGCCTTCGTGCTGGTGTTCGTGGCGGTGGCGTTCGGCGTGGGCCTGGTGGCCTCGCTCACGCGCAAGCTGATCACGGTCGTGGGACTGCGGCCGGTGGATCGTATTTTGGGAGCGGCGTTCGGTGCGGCACGGGGGGCGGTGGCCCTGCTCGTGCTGGCGGTCGTTGTTCATTTGCTGGTGTTGAGCGACAGTGCCTGGTGGCACGAATCGCGCAGCGCCATTGTTCTCGATGCGGCATTGCAGGGCCTCAAGCCCTCGCTGCCTGAAAAGTTGGCAAGCTACCTGCCCTGAGAGGAATCGTTCATGTGTGGAATCGTCGGCGTTGTCAGCAACGCACCCGTCAACCAGCTGCTCTATGACGCACTGCTGCTCCTGCAGCATCGCGGCCAGGACGCGGCAGGCATCGTGACCTTGCTCGAGCGCAAGTTCTTCATGCACAAGGCCAAGGGCATGGTGCGCGACGTGTTCCGCACGCGCAACATGCGCGCATTGCCAGGCAACGTCGGCCTGGGCCAGGTGCGCTACCCGACCGCCGGCAACGCCTACAGCGAGGAAGAGGCGCAGCCCTTCTACGTGAACGCGCCGTTCGGCATCGTGCTGGTGCACAACGGCAACCTGACCAACGCGCATGCGCTGCGCGCGGAGCTGTTCTCCACCGACCACCGCCACACCAACACCGAGAGCGACTCCGAAGTGCTGCTCAACGTTCTCGCCCACGAGATCGAGCGTTCGTCGCGTGGCGTGCCGCTGCATCCGGCTGAAGTGTTCGCCGCGGTCAAGAACATGCACAAGCGCCTGCGCGGCTCGTACGCCGTGGTGTCGCTGATTGCCGGCCACGGCCTGCTCGCCTTCCGCGACCCGTACGGCATTCGCCCGCTGTGCATGGGCCGCAGTGCCGACGGCGCGGTGATGGTGGCCAGCGAATCGGTTGCGCTGGAAGGCTCGGGCCATGTGTTCGAGCGCGACATCGCCCCCGGCGAGGCCGTGTTCATCGACCTCGAAGGCAACGTGCATTCGATGCAGTGCGCCGAAGCGCCCACGCTCAACCCCTGCATCTTCGAATTCGTGTACCTCGCGCGACCCGACTCGGTGCTCGACGGCATCTCGGTATACCAGGCTCGCCTGAACCTCGGCGAGACGCTGGCCAAGCGCGTGGTCTCGACCGTGCCGCCGAACCAGATCGACGTGATCATCCCGATCCCCGAATCGAGCCGCCCGAGCGCCACGCAACTGGCGCACCTGCTGGGCGTGCCGTACCGCGAAGGCTTCGTGAAGAACCGCTACGTGGGCCGCACCTTCATCATGCCGGGGCAGGGCGTTCGCAAGAAGTCGGTGCGCCAGAAGCTCAACGTGATCGCCAGCGAGTTCAAGGGCCGCAACGTGCTGCTGGTCGACGACTCGATCGTGCGCGGCACCACCAGCCGCGAGATCGTGCAGATGGCCCGCGACGCCGGCGCCCGCAAGGTGTACCTTGCCAGCGCCGCGCCGCCGGTGCGCTACCCCAACGTGTACGGCATCGACATGCCGACCAAGGGCGAGCTGGTGGCGCACGACCGCACCGTCGAGGAGATCCGCGAACTCATCGGCTGCGACGCGCTGATCTACCAGGACGTCGATGCCATGAAGCGCGCCATCGGTTCGCTCAACGGCAAGCTCGACGGCTTCGACGCCTCCTGCTTCGACGGCGTGTACGTGACCGGCGACATCGACACCGAAGCCATTTCGCGCATGAACGGCAACCGGCCGCGCATCGAGGAGACCGAAGAAGATTCTTCGCGCCTCGCGCTCCCCAATCACAGCGAATAAGAGCCGACGAAGTGACCGACGAAAGACCCCTGCCGCCCGGCCTGCATCCCGACACGCTCGCGCTGCGCACCGGCCTCGCGCCGAGCCAGTACGGCGAGCATTCCGACGCGCTGTTCCTGACCAGCGGCTTCGTGCAGCCCGACGCCGAAACCTCGATGCGCCGCTTCGCGGGCACCGAGCCGGGCTTCACCTACTCGCGCACCTCCAACCCCACGGTGACCAGTTTCGAGCAGCGCATCGCGGCGCTCGAGGGCACCGAGGCGGCCATCGGCGCATCGACCGGCATGGGGGCGATCCTCATGATGTGCATGGGCCTGCTGAAGGCCGGCGACCACGTGATCTGCTCGCGCTCGGTGTTCGGCTCCACGCTGAACCTTTTCGGCAAGGAGTTCGCCAAGTTCGGCGTGGAGACCACCTTCGTCTCCCAGACCGACGTGGCCGAGTGGCGCGCGGCGGTCAAGCCCAGCACGAAGCTGCTGTTCGCCGAAACGCCGACCAATCCGCTGACCGAGGTCTGCGACATCCGCGCGCTGGCCGACGTGGCGCACGCGGCAGGCGCGCTGCTGGCGGTCGACAACTGCTTCTGCACGCCGATCCTGCAGCGCCCGGCGGCACTGGGCGCCGACCTCGTCATCCACTCGGGCACCAAGCACCTCGACGGCCAGGGCCGCGTGATGGCGGGCGCGATCTGCGGTCCTTCGAAGCTCATCGTCGACGTGTTCGGCCCGGTGGTGCGTACCGCCGGCATGGCGCTGGCGCCGTTCAATGCGTGGGTCGTGCTCAAGGGCATCGAAACGCTGGGCGTGCGCATGAAGGCGCACTGCGCCAACGCTCTGGACATCGCGCAGTGGCTCGAGAGGCAGCCGGGCATCGCTCGCGTCTATTACCCGGGCCTGCCTTCGCACGCGCAGCATGAACTGGCCATGCGGCAGCAGTCGGGGCAGGGTGGCGCGGTGGTGTCGTTCGACGTGGTCGGCGACACGCCCGAGACCGCGCGCGCCAATGCGTTCCATGTCATCAACAGCACGCGCGTGGTGAGCGTCGCCACCAACCTCGGCGACGTGAAGACCATCATCACACACCCCGGCACCACCTCGCACGGACGCCTCACCGAGGTCCAGCGCCAGGCTGCCGGCATCGGCCAGGGACTGATCCGCCTCGCGGTCGGCCTCGAGCATGCCGAAGACATCAAGGCCGACCTCGCGCGCGGCCTGAGCACACTGAATCAACCATAACGAAATGACCGGCAAAGTACGCACCCGCATCGCACCGTCCCCCACGGGTTTTCTTCACCTGGGCACGGCCCGCACGGCGCTCTATTCGTGGGCCTATGCACGCCATTACGGCGGCGAGTTCGTGCTGCGCATCGAAGACACCGACGTGGCCCGCTCCACGCAGGACTCGACCGACCAGATCCTCGCGTCCATGCACTGGCTCGGCCTCGAATACGATGAAGGCCCGATCTACCAGATGCAGCGCCTGGAGCGCTATCGCGAAGTGATCGCGCAGATGCTTGCCGCCGGCACGGCCTACCACTGCTATTGCACGCCCGCCGAACTCGACGAAATGCGCGAGGCGCAGCGCGCACGCGGCGAGAAGACGCTGTACGACCGCCGCTGGCGCCCCGAGCCGGGCAAGGTGCTGCCGCCCGTGCCCGAAGGCGTGCCGCCCGTGGTGCGCTTCTGCAACCCGCCCGAAGGCGACGTGACGTGGAATGACCTCGTCAAGGGCGAGATCACCATCAACAACCGCGAGATCGACGACCTCATCATCCTGCGGCCCGACGGTGTGCCCACCTACAACTTCGCGGTGGTGGTCGACGACTGGGACATGAACATCACGCACGTGTTCCGCGGTGACGAGCACATCAACAACACGCCGTGGCAGATCAACATCTTCCGTGCGCTCGGTGCGCCGTTGCCGCAGTTCGGTCACGTGCCGGTGATTCTTGGCGACGATGGGCAGAAGCTTTCCAAGCGCCGCGGCGCAGTGAGCGTCACTGCCTACGAAGACAACGGCTACCTGCCCGAGGCAATGCTCAACTACCTCGCGCGCCTCGGCTGGAGCCACGGCGACGACGAGCTTTTCACGCGCGAGCAGATGGTGAGCTGGTTCGATGGCTCGCACCTGTCGAAGAGCCCCGCGCAGTGGGATGCGGCCAAGCTCGCCTGGGTCAACGCTCAATACATCAAGGCGAAGACCGGCGAAGAGCTTGCACCGCTCGTCGAGGCACAACTGCAGAAGAAGGGCATCGTTGCGGACGAACGCCTGCCTGCGATCTGCGCGCTATTCAAAGATCGTTGCGACACCACGGTGGCACTCGCCAACTGGGCTGCGGCTTTCTACACGGACATTTCGGTAACCGAAGAGGACCGTGCGCAGCACATCACCGAGGCCGTTAAACCCGCGATTGCAGCACTCGCAGAAAAATTGATAACTGCGACCTGGGATAAGGCCTCAATCTCGGCTATGATCAAGGAAGTGCTCGCAGCGCACAGCATGAAAATGCCAGTGTTAGCGATGCCTGTACGTGTGCTTGTGATGGGAACGTCGCAAACACCGTCCCTCGATTCAGTCCTAGAGATTTTTTCCAGAGAAAAAGTTATCGAAAGATTGAGAAAGGCCTGAAAAACGGGCTATAATTCGAGGCTCGACACCCACACGGGGGTATAGCTCAGCTGGGAGAGCGCTTGCATGGCATGCAAGAGGTCATCGGTTCGATCCCGTTTACCTCCACCATTAAGTGTCGAGAGAGTTGAAGATAAGTGCTGATCGCAGCACGGTTCCTAAGGTTTTGACCCTATCGTCTAGAGGCCTAGGACACCACCCTTTCACGGTGGCTACCGGGGTTCGAATCCCCGTAGGGTCGCCAGTTTCACGCAAGTGAAGCAGGCACAAGTGGCAACACTTGGCTCGGTAAAACGAGTGAACGTTGTCTACCAGGAGTGGTAGTTCAGTTGGTTAGAATACCGGCCTGTCACGCCGGGGGTCGCGGGTTCGAGTCCCGTCCACTCCGCCAGTTCCGACGAGGGTTAGCAGATGAAAGTCTGCTAACCCTTTTGTCTTTTTCGGAACCTGCACTTCGTTGATCCATGCGATCGGCGACCGGTGCCTCCTTCCATTGCCCAGCAACCTGCCAGTGCTCAAGCACCTTGGCCGATCGCATCAGTGAGCGGCAGCCCATTGGCGTTCTTCCCAACTTTGACTCACACCTTAACTCGGCCACGAGCTCGATGGCCAAGTTGCGATGCCCATGATGCTCTGTCGAGGAGAAAGCTCCTCGTGTACGAGGGATCTTTTCGTCTGCGATGCGCCCCTCGACACCACTTTATGCGGCCGAGTTACATAGGCCCTCTCGCAGTCGAATAAACTCCGCCCCGCTTGCAGCTTGTATTCGTTGCTGCGCCGCCATAGGCAACATGGCGAAATTAACCTAATAGGAACTCACTTGAACCGCATCGAACTCGTCGAAAAAATCGCTACCGCCCACAACCTCAGCAAGGCGGAAGCCGCGCGCGTCCTCGAGACCATCACCAGCACGATCGTTGCTGCCGTGAAGAAGGATGACGCAGTGCAGATCGTCGGCTTCGGCACTTTCAAGCAAGTGGCGCGCGCCGCACGCTCGGGCTTCAACCCCAGCGCCGGCACCAAGATCAAGATCGCCGCACAGAAGGTGCCGAAGTTCGTGCCGGGCGCCGCCTTCAAGGCCGCCGTGGACCCGAAGGCTGCAAAGCGCAAGGCCGACAGCAAGGCCGTGGCCGCCAAGCCGGCAGCGAAGGCTGCCAAGCCTGCTGCGAAGCCCGCAGCAAAGAAGGCTGCCGCCCCCGCCAAGAAGGCCGTGGCCGCCAAGAAGAAGTAATTGACGCATTGCCGCGGCTTCGCGCCGCGGATGCCAGGCAAACGCCTGAACCGAAATGCCCCGCCCAGCGGGGCATTTTTCGTTGGGGCCAGAGCGAGCCGCGCGCCTGCATTTGCGGCGGTTGCCTCCTACATCGCGCCACACGTGGTGCGCTGTAGCTTGTTTTCTTCGAATTCAAGACAAGGGGATCAGAATGCAAAGCACCAAGAACCTCGGTAGCGTCCTCCATGGCCGGCAATCCTTCTATCAAGGCGGCTGCCATGGATGAGATGCTCGAATTTCCCCATGCGGGCTGGACCTTCCTTTGCAGCGCGGAGAAGCTTCCCTCCGGTTCCTTTCAGGCCGTGCTCCGCTACAGGGCGCCGCCGAACGACGATATCCGCATGCTCAAGATCGATCCGGCCGCGGGGCACAGCGTGCGCGAGGCGCTCGAGCGCGCGAAGGCCATGGCTGTGGAGTGGGCCGCGAAGCGAGCCGATGGCGGCAAAGGCGGCGGCTGAGGCGCCGCACGCACGCTGCCGCACGTTAGAGTCGGGCTGATGCCAACTCGCGGCCGCTCGATCGAGGCAGCCTAACAACGATGACGATCATCAAACCAGGCCGGCTTGCCATTCAGGCGCTATTGCTCACGACAGCGGGCGCATGCGCTGCGGGAACGATCACATGCGTTCCCGGGCCTGCCGCCGCATCGGCGCCTTCGCACTGGATCCGCAGGATCGCCATCGACGAGCACTCACGAACCGTCAACATGGACATCGTGCGTTCCAGGACAAAGGACACGGAGACGATGGGGAAGATGAGGGCCGAACTCCTCAGCATGGAGGAGACCCAGTCCGGCGAGCCGGTCTATGTGTTCAACGCCATCCCCAGTGCCGGTAGTGAGGTTACCCATCTCTTCAGGCTGTTCAAAGCCGGGGAGTGGCGTCTGATTGGCGCCGGTGTGACCTTCATGGGCAAGGTGCCTGCGCTGAGAGCGATCGAGCCGGGAATGGTGCTCGATTGCAAGCGCTCCGACCTGGGTTAGCGTTCGTTCCTTATCGCCAGCATGAGCTAGGCACAATCGCGCTATGCCAAACATTGCATCCATTCTCAAAGCCGAAATCTCGCGCGTGGCCCGCAAAGAGGTTCGAGCGGAAATCGAGACGCTGAAGAAGGCCTCCGTACACCACAGGGCGTTGATCGCCGCTCTGCGTCGCCAGGTGAATGCGTTGGAGAAGGAACTGCGCAACGTTGCCAGCAGTGCCGGCAAGCGTGCAGTGGCTAGCGATGTCGACGAGGCTGCCGAGGCGGGGCCCAAGCGGCGCTTCAGCCCGGCTCGACTGGCTTCGCACCGCAGCAAGCTGGGACTGTCTGCAGCCTCGTACGGCAAGCTCGTCGGTGTGTCGGGCCAGACGATCTACCACTGGGAGCAAGGCAAGGCGCGGCCGCGTGCTGCTCAGCTGGAGCGCCTGGCCTCGGTGCGCGAGTTCGGCAAGCAACAGGCGGCGGAGCGCCTTCAGGCCGACTGAGGCGCCGGTCCCAGGTCGGGGATTACCCGGTCCACTGTCGACGAAAGCTCAAACTATCTTCGGATTGACGAACAGCCAGCGTTAACGCAGGCTGCGGCGAGGGGAGTGTTCATGACGCGAGGGTATTGATCAATGCTGAACAGCACTCGTCAACTGCGCTTGTTGGCGCTTTCTCGCCAGTTCGATCTCGCGGCCCTGATGACCATGCTGGCCGCTATCGGAAGCTGGCTGATGTTCTGGTTCGGCGAATGAACCGGATGGCGCCGGCCTGATCGGCGAAGTCCGTCAGTTGCACTCGAACAAGACGCCTTGTTCCGCAGGTGCCTTGCCAAGCCATCGTGGCGACTGTCCCTTGACGTCGCAGTAGTTCGAGGCCTGCACATAAGTCACGGCACGCAGCACGCCGGGGCGCACTTGCGTGACCTCGTTGGGAGGGGTCGAGCAGCCGGCGAGGACCAGGGCAAGCGGAAGCAGTGTGCGCCAATTCATCGGGCCATTCTAAGACCGGCCGGCAACTGGGCTGGTGTGCGATCGATATAGCTGTATTCGGAATGGCCGCCCGAGTGGACTGTATGTATATACAGTAAACTACGGGCTTGCCGACCACTTTCTCCTTGACGGGTAAACCGTCCCCGCCGGTCAACCTGTGCGGGGCCTTGATGCATGCCAGCAGATAGGCTTTTTCACACCCAGCCCTCCGGCTGGGTTTTTTTTGCCTGGACCCGGGGCTATAGTCGTCGGCCGCTGCCACATCACAAGAATGCTCGTGTCGGACTCCCTGACTTCCACGCTGACCCGCTACTACGACGCGGTGCCTTATGACTCGCATCCGTTTCCCCAGTCGGCCATGGAGCATCTGGAAGCGCTGGCGTTCCTGTTCGGACTCGACACCCCGCCGCCCGCCGAAGCCCGCGTGCTGGAGCTCGGCTGCGCTGCCGGCGGCAACCTGATTCCCTTCGCCGCCCGCCATCCGGGCGCTCGCGCGGTCGGCGTGGACCTGTCCACCGTGCAGGTGGCGCAGGGCGCGGCGGTCATCGCCCGGGCGGGACTGTCGAACATCGAACTCAAGGCTTTCGACATCTCGGAGATCGACGCTTCGTTCGGCCAGTTCGACTACATCGTCTGCCACGGCGTCTACAGCTGGGTGCCGGGCCCGGTGCAGGACGCGATCCTGCGCATCTGCGCCGAGAACCTCGCGCCCAAGGGCGTAGCCTACGTCAGCTACAACGTGTACCCCGGCTGGAAGGCCCGCGAGATCGTGCGCGACGCGATGATCCTGCGCGGCGGCCCGCGCGACACGCCGGACGAAAAGCTCGCCTATGCGCGCGGCATGCTCGAGTTCCTCGAAGAGTCGGCCCGTGCCGACAGCGTGCTCAAGAAGACGCTCGAAGAGACGATGCCCATCGTGCGCAGCGCCAACAGCTCTTATCTGCTGCACGAGTTCCTGGAGCCCTGCAACGCGCCGTGCTACTTCGAGGAGTTCGTGGCCCGCGCCGAGGCCCGCGGGCTGGCCTACCTGTGCGATGCCGAGCCCTCGACCATGTTCGTGCAGAACTACGGCGACAAGGTGCGCGACCCGTTGCTGCGCGAATGCGGCGGCAGCCAGGTGTTGATGGAGCAGTACCTCGATTTCCTGGTCAACCGCACCTTCAGGCAGACCCTGCTGGTGCGGCAGGCGCGCGCTGGAGACATCCGCTACCGGATGGACCCTGCGCGCATTCGCGCCCTCGAAGTCGCCGGCCTGTTCGCCGCAGAAGGCGGCGCGGAGCTGGCGCTCGATGCCAGCGAACAGCCCTGCGACGCGATCCGTGGCCTGAAGGTCACGCTGAGGCTGCCCATTCACAAGGCCGTCGCGCGCCTGCTCGAGGCGGCGTACCCGGCTTCGATGCCCGTGGAGACGCTGATCGCCGACGCAGCCCGGCTCGTCGGGCAGCCCGCCGCAGCGGTCGACCAGGCGGCCATGTCGATGCTCGAGGAACTGCTGATCCTCGGCGCGCTGCGCTTTCGCCGCACGCCAGTGCCCGCCGCGGTCTCGGTGCCCGGCCTGCCGCGGGCGTTGGCCGCCGTGCGCAGCGCGCCCGGCCTGGCTCAGGCGGCTGGCGCTAACGCCAATGCCTGCAACCAGTGGCATGAGCCCGTGGCACTCACGCTGCTCGAACGCAGCCTGCTGCCGCTGCTCGACGGCACGAACTCGCACGACGCGCTGGCCGAGCATCTCGAAGCCGAAGTGCGCGGCGACCGCCTTCGCTTCGTCAAGGACGACAAGCCGTTGACCGACCCGCAGGCAGTCAAGGCGTTCGCGCGCCAGCAGGTCGAGCTGGCGCTCGATGCCTTGCGGCGCAAGGCTTTGCTCGTGGACTGACCGGCGCGTTACCGTTTTCTTTCTTCAACACAGGACCTACAGAGGAGACTCCTACATGCAAAAAATCCACTGGACCCCGAAGCTGCGCGCCGCCGTCACGGCGGTGCTCGCGCTGGCGGCGGCCGGCGCCTCGAATGCGGCATCGGTGGCGCCCGTCGCGGCCGAGAACGGCATGGTCGTGAGTGCGCAGCACCTGGCGAGCAAGGTCGGCGTCGACGTGCTCAAGCGCGGCGGCAATGCCGTCGACGCGGCGGTGGCCGTGGGCTATGCGCTGGCCGTGGTGTACCCGGCCGCGGGCAACCTCGGTGGCGGCGGGTTCATGACCATTCAGCTGGCCGACGGCCGCAAGACCTTCCTCGACTTCCGCGAGAAAGCGCCGCTGGCCGCCACGGCCAACATGTACCTCGACAAGGACGGCAACGTCATCAAGGGCCTGAGCACCAAGGGCCACCTCGCCGTGGGCGTGCCGGGCAGCGTGTCGGGCATGGAGTACGCGCGCGAGAAGTACGGCACCATGAAGCGCGGCGAGCTGCTCGCCCCGTCGATCCAGCTGGCCGACAAGGGCTTCGCGCTGGAGCAGGGCGACATCGACCTGCTCGGCACCGCCACGGCCGACTTCAAGGAAGACCCGGCCTCGGCCGCCATCTTCCTGAACAAGGGCGAGCCCTACAAGGTGGGCGACAAGCTGGTGCAGAAGGACCTGGCCAAGACGCTGCGCGAAATCAGCGCCAAGGGCACCGACGGCTTCTACAAGGGCTGGGTCGGCAATGCCATCGTGGCGTCCAGCCAGGGCGGCAAGGGCCTGATCACGCAGGCCGACCTCGACCAGTACAAGACGCGCGAACTCGCGCCGGTGGAGTGCGACTACCGCGGCTACCGCGTCGTGTCGGCACCCCCGCCCAGTTCCGGCGGCGTGATCATCTGCGAGATGCTCAACATCCTCGAGGGCTATCCGCTCAAGGACCTGGGCTACCACTCGGCGCAGGCCGTGCACTACCAGATCGAGGCCATGCGCCACGCCTACGTGGACCGCAACAGCTACCTGGGCGACCCCGACTTCGTGAAGAACCCGCTCGACCGCCTGCTCGACAAGGGCTACGCCGAGAAGATCCGCGCCGTCATCGATCCGAAGAAGGCAGGCGTCTCCAAGGACATCAAGCCCGGCGTCGCGCCGCATGAAGGCAGCAACACCACCCATTACTCGATCGCCGACAAATGGGGCAACGCGGTTTCTGTGACCTACACGCTGAACGACTGGTTCGGCGCCAAGATCACCGCCGCCAAGACCGGCGTGCTGCTGAACGACGAGATGGACGACTTCACCTCGAAGGTCGGCGTGCCCAACCTGTACGGGCTGGTGCAAGGCGAGGCCAACAAGATCGAGCCGGGCAAGCGCCCGCTCAGCTCGATGAGCCCGACCATCGTGTCCAAGGACGGCAAGCCCGTGATGGTGGTGGGCACGCCGGGCGGCAGCCGCATCATCACGGCAGTGATGCTGACCATGATCAACGCCATCGACTACGGCATGAACGTGCAGGAAGCAGTGGATGCCCCGCGCTTCCACCAGCAGTGGCTGCCCGACGTCACCAACGTCGAAGCCTATGCGCTGAGCCCCGACACCCGCAAGATCCTGACCGACATGGGCCACAACCTGGGCGTGCCGCAGCCGGCCAACCACCTCGCGGCCATCATCGTCGGCGCGCCGTCGCTGGGCGGCAAGCCGGTCGGCAACAACCGCTTCTACGGCGCCAACGACCCACGCCGCAACACCGGCCTGGCAGCGGGCTACTGAACCTGCGGCACACTCGAAGGCGGTCGTGCCCTTGTCGGCGCGGCCGCTTTTTTCATTTTTCATGCACCTGCAAGACATCCTCTACACCCAGGGCTTCGGCACGCGCCGCGTGTGCGCGGGGCTGGTCCAGCAAGGCCACGTGACCATCGGCGGCCAGGCGGTGACCGACCCGTTCGCCGATCTCGATCCCGAGGGGCTTCTCTACACGGTTCAGGGCACGGCCTGGGCCTATCACGAGAAGGCCTACCTGATGCTGCACAAGCCGGCCGGCACCGAGTGCTCGCAGAAGCCCTCGACCTACCCGAGCATCTACACGCTGCTGCCCTCGCCGCTGCGCCTGCGCCCCAACAAGGGAGCGGTGCAGGGCGTGCAGGCCATCGGCCGGCTCGACCAGGACACCACCGGCCTGCTGCTTTTGACCGACGACGGCCAGTTCATCCACAAGATGGGATCGCCCAAGCACCACGTGCCCAAGGTCTACGAGGTCACGGCCAAGCATCCGGTGGACGAGGCGCAGATCGCGAAGCTGCTGGCCGGCGTGGTGCTCGACGACGATCCGAAGCCCGTGCGAGCCGCCGCCTGCGAGTCCGACAGCCCGCTGCACCTGCGGCTCACCCTCACCGAGGGCAAGTACCACCAGGTCAAGCGCATGCTGGCCGCGGTCGGCAACCGGGTCGAGGGGCTGCACCGCTCGCGCATCGGCGACCTCGCGCTGCCGGAAGACCTGGCCCCGGGGCAGTGGCGCTGGCTCACCGCCGAGCAGGTCGCCGCGCTGCGCGCACCGGCCAAGCCCGCCAAAGCCGCCAAGCTTTCGGAGTAACAGGCGCTGACAGGGGGAGAAAGACGGGTTTCCAGGTCAGCCAGTTTTAATGCTCGACCGTTAAGATCGCCAGCTCTCTCTCGGAACCTTCCCTTGCGACTTCCTGCCTGCCCGAACGGCCGCATCGCGGCCTTCCTGTTTTCCTGCATGACGGCCCTGGCGGCACACACCGCCGCCGCCGCGCCGGCAGAGCCTCCCCCGATCTTCGTGCTCAACTCGCTGGACGCCAGCGTGAGCGTGATCAACCCGGTCGACTGGAGCGAAAAACAACGCATCACCACCGGCAAGGAGCCGCACCACATCTACATGACGCCCGACGAGAAGTCGGTCATCGTGGCCAATTCGGCGGGCGACTCGCTGACCTTCCTCAACCCCCGCACGGCCGAGGTGCAGCGGGTGGTCTACGGCATCATCGACCCCTACCAGCTGCAGTTCTCGCGCGACATGAAGTGGTTCGTCACGGCGGGCAACCGCCTGAACCACGTCGACGTGTACCGCTGGGACGGCAAGGACCTGAAGCTGGCCAAGCGCATCGCCACCGGCAAGACGCCCAGCCACATCTGGATCGACAACACCAGCACCATCGCCTACGTGACGATGCAGGACAGCGACGAGATGATCGCGGTCGACCTGCCTTCGCAGACCGTCAAGTGGCGCACCGCCACCGGCCCGATGCCGGCGGACATCTTCGGCACCCACAACGACAAGACGCTGCTCGTGGGCCTGACCGGCGGCGACGGCGTGCAGGTGTTCGACGTGGAGGGCGCGCAGCCCAAGCTGGTCGGCAAGATCCCCACCGGCAAGGGCGCCCACGCGTTCCGCTCGGCCGGCGACGGCAAGACCGTGTTCGTGAGCAACCGCGTGGCCAACACCATCAGCCGCATCGACCTGGCGACGCTCAAGGTCGTCGCCACCTATGCCGTGCCGGGCGGTCCCGACTGCATGGACGTGTCGGCCGACGGCAAGACGCTGTACGTGACCTCGCGCTGGGCCAAGAAGCTCACCGTGGTCGACCTCGTCGGCCAGAAGGTGGTGCGGCAGGTCAACGTGGGACGCTCACCGCACGGCGTCTGGACGCTGGACCATGGCAAGCGCACGTAGGCGCGCCGGCGCGGCCGTGCTGCTGGCGCTGGCGTGCGGCACGGTGGTGCCGGGCGCCTGGGCGCAGCAGCAGGCCGCCACCTGCGAAAAGCCTGTCTACCTGACCTTCGACACCGGCCACATGGGCATCGCCCCGCTGGTGGCCGACGTGCTCAAGCGGCAGAACGTGCGCGTCACCTTCTTCGCCGCCGCCGAGCGCACCCAGACCGACGGCGACAGCCTCGACGACCACTGGGCGCCCTGGTGGAAGGCGAGGGCGGCCGAAGGCAACGAGTTCGGCTCCCACACCTACGACCACGCCTACTGGCGCGCCGACGTCAAGGGCACGCCGCCGAGCTTCCGCATCAAGCCTTCGGCCGGCCCGCAGAACGGCAAGGAATCGACCTGGAGCGCGGCCGAGTACTGCGCCAACATTCGCAAGTCGTCCGACCGGCTGGCTGCCATCACCGGCAAGAAGCCGCTGCCGCTGTACCGCGCGCCGGGCGGCAAGACCTCGCCCGCGCTGCTGGCGGCAGCCGAGGGCTGCGGCTACAAGTACGTCGGCTGGGCGCCCGCCGGCTTCCTCGGCGACGAACTGCCGAGCGAGAAATTCAGCAACGCCAAGCTGCTCACGCAGGCGCTCGACACCATCCGCCCCGGCGACATCCTGCTCGCGCACCTGGGCATCTGGTCGCGCAAGGATCCGTGGGCGCCGGCCAACCTCGAGCCGCTGATCGTCGGCCTCAAGGCCAAGGGCTTCTGTTTCCAGACGCTGCGCCAGCACCCGGATTACCGCGCCTGGATCGCATCCCACTCCTGAGTTCGCGCCATGATCGATTGGCTGACTGACGCTTTTTCTGCCCTCCAGGGCTGGTTCTTCGAGGCTGTCGTGCAGCCGCTGGTGTTTGCCGTGGGCCTCGGCGGCTGGACCGAAGATGCATTCGACGCCACCGGCTGGCTGCTGGTCGGGGTCATCCAGATCCTGGTGCTGATCGCCATCATCGGGCCGCTGCAGCGCTGGCGCTCGGTGGAGCCCGTGGTCGACCGCCATGCCATCCGCATCGACGTGCTCTACACGCTGATCCACCGGCTCGGGCTGTTCCGGCTGGCCATCTTCTTCACGCTGCAGCCGTTCTTCGACGACGCCATGGGCGCGCTGCGCACGGCGGGGTGGGGCACCTTCCACCTCGACGAGGTCTGGCCCGGCGTGACCGATGTGCCGGTGATCGCCTTCGCGATCTATCTCGTGGTGCTCGACTTCGTGGGCTACTGGATCCACCGCGGCCAGCACCAGTTCAACTGGTGGTGGGGCCTGCACTCGCTGCACCACTCGCAGCGCCAGATGACGATGTGGAGCGACGACCGCAACCACCTGCTCGACGACATCGTCCACGACACGCTCATCGTCATCGTGGCGCAGCTCATCGGCGTGGCGCCGGGGCAGTTCATCGCGTTCGTGGCCTTCACCCAGCTCAGCGAGAGCCTGCAGCATGCCAACCTGCGGCTGAGCTTCGGCGCCATCGGCGAGCGGCTGTGGATCAGCCCGCGCTTTCACCGGCTGCACCACAGCATCGGGCTGGGCCATGAATCGAACGGCAGGAGCACGCTCGGCGGCCACAACTTCGGCGTGCTGCTGCCCTGGTGGGACATGATGTTCGGCACCGCCAACTTCGAGAACCGCTACGACCCCACCGGCATCCGCGACCAGGTGGAGCCCGGCACCGACGGGCGCGTGCGCGAGTACGGCCGGGGCTTCTGGGCCCAGCAGTGGCTCGGCCTGAAGCGAATGGTCGGACGCGCTTGAGGGTCACCGGCCCCTGACGGCGCCGCTCCAGGCGTTATCCTCGCTGCCTCATGCGCCTGCTCCTCGACTCCTTCTGGCGCGCGGTCGCCTATTGCATGCTGCCGCGCGTGATCGTGCTGTCGCTGCTGCCCCTGGGGTTGATGGTGGTGCTCGCCGCGGGCCTCGGCTATTTCTACTGGGAAGCCGCCGTGGCCTGGACGCGCGGCGCGCTCGATGCATGGCCGCTGCTGGCCAGCTTCTGGGCCTGGATCGGCCGGCTTTTCTCGAGCGACGTGACGGCCATGCTGGCGCCGCTGGTGGTGGTGTTTGCCGCCACGCCGCTGATCGTGGTGGTTTCGCTGCTCGTCGTGGCCGGCTTCATGGCTCCCGCGCTAACCCGGCTGGTGGGCGAACGCCGCTTTCCCTCGCTGGAGCAGAAGAAGGGCGCCTCCTTCTTCGGCAGCGTGGCCCGCTCGCTCGCCGTCACCATCCTCGCGCTGGTCGCCCTCGTGGTGTCGATGCCGCTGTGGCTCATTCCGCCGCTCGTGCTCATCCTGCCGCCGCTCATCTGGGGCTGGCTCACCTACCGCGTGATGAGCTTCGACGCACTGGCCGAGCACGCCAGCCCCGAGGAGCGCGCCACCCTGCTGCGCACGCACCGGCTGCCGCTGCTGTGCGTGGGCGTGCTGTGCGGCTACCTGGGCGCGGCGCCGAGCATCGTCTGGGCCTCGGGCCTGCTGTTCGCCGCCGCCTTCTTCGTGCTGGTGCCGATCGCCATCTGGATCTACACACTGGTCTTCGCCTTTTCGGCGCTCTGGTTCGCGCACTACTGCCTCGACGCGCTCGCGCAACTGCGTGCCCAGCGCGCGGTGGCCGCGGCGGCGCCGGGTGCCGAAGGCGCCCCGGCCCTCGAGGCCGCGGAAGCCAACAGGGCCGCTCTTTCTCAATGGGGTTCACCATGACACGCGCATTCGGTCTTATCGTCGTCGGCGACGAGATCCTCTCCGGCAAGCGGGCCGACAAGCACATGGCCAAGGTCATCGAGCTGCTCGCAGCACGCGGCCTGCAGCTCAGCTGGACCGAGTACGTGGGCGACGAGCCCGCGCGCATCACCGCCGCGCTGGAGCGGGCCTTTGCCTCCGGGGACATCGTCTTCTCGACCGGCGGCATCGGCGCCACGCCCGACGACCACACCCGCCAGTGCGCGGCCAAGGCCGTGGGCGTGCCGCTCGCGCTGCACCCCGAGGCCGAACTGCTGATCCGCGAGCGCATGCAGGACACCGCGCGCGAGCAGGGCGTGCCCTACGAGCCCGACCGCGCCGACAACGTGCACCGGCTCAACATGGGCGTGTTCCCGCAGGGCGCCACGCTCATCCTCAATCCGTACAACAAGATCCCCGGCTTCAGCGTCGGCGACGTGCATTTCGTGCCGGGCTTCCCGGTCATGGCCTGGCCGATGATCGAGTCCGTGCTCGACGCCCGCTACGCCGACCTGTTCACCCGCAACGCGGTCGCCGAGAAGTCGGTGATCGTTTTCGGTGCCATGGAAGCCACCCTGACACCGCTGATGCAGGCCATCGAAGACACGCACGCCGGCGTCAAGGTGTTCAGCCTGCCCAGCGTCGACCACCCCCAGTACGGGCGGCACATCGAGCTGGGCGTCAAGGGCGACCCTGCCCGGCTCGATGCCGCCTATGCCCAGCTGATCGAGGGCCTGCACACCTTTGATGCCAAGCTAGGCCCTGAATTGGTGCGCTAATTCTTATTGCACCAATGTGGTGATATTTCTTGGCCATTTGTGGTTCGCTTTGGTGAACAAGGCCTCATCCAGAGAGGTGACAATGGCACAGAAACTGCATCCCTCGTCCCTGTATTCCTAACCACCATCCAACTCCAGGAGAAACTGATGGCAAAGACCGTCGCCGATGTACTCAAGCTCGTCAAGGAAAACGAGGTCAAGTTCGTCGACTTCCGCTTCACCGACACCCGCGGCAAAGAGCAGCACGTGACCGTGCCGGTCTCGGCTTTCGATGAAGACAAATTCACCTCGGGCCACGCATTCGACGGCTCGTCCATCGCCGGCTGGAAGGGTATCGAAGCCTCGGACATGCAGCTCATGCCCGACCCCAACACCGCCAACATCGACCCCTTCTTCGAAGAAACGACGCTGATCCTGACCTGCGACGTGATCGACCCCGCCGACGGCAAGGCCTACGAGCGCGACCCGCGTTCGCTCGCCAAGCGCGCAGAGGCGTACATGAAGGCCTCGGGCCTGGGCGACACCGCCTTCTTCGGTCCGGAACCCGAATTCTTCGTGTTCGACGGCGTCCGCTGGAAGAACGACATGTCGGGCTGCTTCGTGAAGATCGAGTCCGAAGAAGCCTCGTGGAACACCGACAAGGAATACGAGCACGGCAACACCGGCCACCGTCCCGCGGTCAAGGGCGGCTACTTCCCGGTTCCCCCGGTCGACAGCTTCCAGGACATGCGCTCGGAAATGTGCCTGGTGCTCGAATCGCTCGGCATCCCGGTCGAAGTGCATCACCATGAAGTGGCCAACGCCGGCCAGATGGAACTCGGCACCAAGTTCAGCACGCTCGTGCAGCGCGCCGACTGGGTCCAGCTGCAGAAGTACGTGATCCACAACGTGGCCCACGCCTACGGCAAGACCGCCACCTTCATGCCCAAGCCCATCGTCGGCGACAACGGCTCCGGCATGCACGTGCACCAGTCGGTCTGGAAGGACGGCAAGAACCTGTTCGCAGGCGACGGCTACGCAGGCCTGTCGGACTTCGCGCTGCACTACATCGGCGGCATCATCAAGCACGCCCGTGCCCTGAACGCCATCACGAACCCCGGCACCAACAGCTACAAGCGCCTGGTGCCCGGCTTCGAAGCCCCGGTGAAGCTGGCCTACTCGGCCAAGAACCGCTCGGCCTCGATCCGCATCCCGTTCGTGGCCAACCCGAAGGGCCGCCGCGTCGAAGCGCGCTTCCCCGATCCGCTGATGAACCCGTACCTGGGCTTCGCCGCGCTGCTGATGGCCGGCCTGGACGGCGTGGAGAACAAGATCCACCCGGGCGAAGCAGCCAGCAAGGACCTGTACCACCTGCCGCCGGAAGAAGACGCGCTGATCCCGACCGTCTGCCACAGCCTCGACCAGGCCCTGGAATACCTGGACAAGGACCGTGCGTTCCTGACCAAGGGCGGCGTGTTCACCGACGCGTACATCGACGCGTACATCGAACTGAAGATGCAGGAAGTCACGCGCTTCCGCATGGCCACCCATCCGGTCGAGTTCGACATGTACTACTCGCTCTGATCGACGAGCAAACAGCCTTCACAGGCATGTAAGTCAAAAGGACGGCCTCGGCCGTCCTTTTTCCTTGGGGCGGAACATCGGGGCTCCGGGTGCGTCGAATTGCATGAAAATGCGCCTTTGTCGCGCCTCCATCGATACACATGAAGACAGCTTCTCTCTTTTTCCTGGCCGGTTCACTCCTGATCGCGTTGCCGGCGGTTGCGCAGGAACGCGTCTGGCGCTGCGGCAACGAATACACGAACAACGCGACCGTGGCCCAGCAAAAGGGCTGCAAGGTCCTCGAAGGCGGCAACGTCACGGTGGTGCAGGGCACCCGGGCTTCGGGTGGCGGATCGGCATCGTCGTCCTCGGGTACTGCTTCCACGGCGGCGCGCGCGCCGGCCGGCAGCCCGCGCGTCGAAGGCGTCGACCAGCGCGCCCGCGACGGCGAGGCCCGCTCCGTGCTCGAGTCCGAGCTCAAGAAGGCCGAGGCCCGCCAGGCCGAACTGCTGAAGGACTACAACAACGGCGAGCCCGAGAAGCAGGGCAGCGAAGGCCGCAACTACCAGAAGTACCTCGACCGCGTGGCCGAAATGAAGGCCGAGATCGCGCGCAACGAGAGCGACATCGCCGGCATCCGCCGCGAAATCAACCGGCTGCCGCCCCGGCAGCAATAACCAACAGCAAGCGCAAGCAAGAAACCTCTATGGCATTCGGGAAGAAGGCGACCGGCGCCAATCCGCGCTTCCAGTCCTTCGACCTGCTGTCCACCCTGATCGCGGTGGTCAACAGCAACGGCTCCGTGCTGTTTGCCAACGCAGGCCTCGAAGACGCACTCGGCACCTCGCGCCGCACGCTGGAAGGCTCGCAGTTCGGCGCGTGCTTCCATGAGCCGCAGGTGCTGCGCACCGCCATCGACGGCGCGAGCAGCAACGACTTTGCGACGCTGCGCTACGAGGCCTTCCTGCGCCGCGTCAACCACGAGCTCATGCCCGTGCAGGTCACGCTCGCGCAGGGCGAGAAGAAGGGCGAGCTCATCATCGAGATGTCGCCGCTCGAGCAGCAGGTGCGGCAGGACCGCGAAGAGCGGCTCATCGACCAGGCGCAGGCCAACAAGGAACTCATCCGCAACCTGGCGCACGAGATCAAGAATCCGCTGGGCGGCATCCGCGGCGCGGCGCAGCTGCTGCAGATGGAGGTCGAGTCGCGCGACCTCATCGAATACACGCAGGTCATCATCCACGAGGCCGACCGGCTGCAGACGCTGGTCGACCGCCTGCTGGCGCCGCACCGCCGTCCGCATGTGGTGGGCGACGTCAACATCCATGAAGTGTGCGAGCGCGTGCGCTCCGTGATCCTCGCGGAGTTTCCGCGCGACCTGCACATCGAGCGCGACTTCGACGTCTCCATTCCCGAGTTCCGCGGCGACCGCGAGCAGCTCATCCAGGCCACGCTCAACATCGTCCACAACGCCGCACAGGCGCTGGCCGAGCGCCGCGCGGCGGGCGATGCGCAGATCACTTTCAAGACCCGCGTGGCGCGTCAGGTGATTTTCAACAAGCAGTGGTATCGATTGGCACTGGAATTGCATGTAATCGACAATGGACCGGGTGTGCCGGACACGATCAAGGACCGCATCTTCTATCCGCTCGTATCGGGCAGGGAAGGCGGGACCGGGCTGGGATTGACGCTCGCGCAAACTTTTGTGCAACAGCATCACGGCGTGATCGAGTGCGACAGCGTCCCGGGCCGAACCGATTTCAAGATATTGATACCGCTGCCCTAGCGCAGCCACCGGCAACAGAGGAGATGCATGAAGCCGATCTGGATAGTTGATGACGACCAATCGATTCGCTTCGTGCTCGAGAAGGCTCTGCTGCGCGAAGACCTGCCCACGCGCAGTTTCACCAACACGCGCGAGGTGCTCGCCGCACTCGAGCAGGCCGCCGACGACGAACAGCAGGGCCCCCAGGTACTGGTGAGCGACATCCGCATGCCCGGCGGCTCCGGGCTCGACCTGCTCGACAAGATCAAGGCCAAGCACCCGGGCCTGCCCGTCATCATCATGACGGCGTTCTCCGACCTCGACAGCGCCGTCTCGGCCTTCCAGGGCGGCGCATTCGAATACCTGCCCAAGCCCTTCGACCTGCCGCGCGCGGTCGAACTCATCCGCCGTGCCGTCGACGAAAGCCAGCGCGAGGAAGTGGCCGAGGAGCGCATGGTCGCCGCGCCCGAAATGCTCGGCCAGGCCCCTGCGATGCAGGACGTGTTCCGCGCCATCGGACGGCTCTCACAGAGCAACGTCACGGTGCTCATCACCGGCGAATCGGGCTCGGGCAAGGAACTGGTGGCGCGCGCGCTGCACAAGCACTCGCCGCGCGCCAACGGCCCCTTCGTGGCCATCAACACCGCGGCCATTCCCAAGGACCTGCTCGAGAGCGAACTGTTCGGCCATGAGCGCGGCGCCTTCACCGGCGCGCAGACCATGCGCCGCGGCCGCTTCGAGCAGGCCGAAGGCGGCACGCTCTTCCTCGACGAAATCGGCGACATGCCCTTCGACCTGCAGACGCGCCTGCTGCGGGTGCTGAGCGATGGCCATTTCTACCGTGTGGGCGGCCACAACTCGGTGAAGGCCAACGTGCGCGTCATCGCGGCCACCCACCAGGACCTGGAGCAGCGCGTCAAGCTCGGCGGCTTCCGCGAAGACTTGTTCCACCGCCTCAACGTGATCCGCCTGCGCCTGCCGGCGCTGCGCGAACGCGGCGAAGACGTGCCCGCGCTCACGCGCCACTTCCTGCAGGTGAGCGCGCGCCAGCTCGGCGTGGAGCCCAAGCGCATTTCCGATGCCGCGCTGACCAAGCTCGCGGCGTTCAGCTTCCCGGGCAACGTGCGCCAGCTCGAGAACATCTGCCACTGGCTGACGGTGATGGCGCCGGCCCAGTTGATCGAGGCCAAGGACCTGCCGCCCGAAGTGATGGCGGTGGGTACCGCGGCCAGCGAGGCGCATGCAGCGCCGGAAGCTGCCCCGCAGGCCCCGGCCATCGCGAGCCCGTTGGTTGCGCCCCCGGCGGCCGTCGGCGACGCGCCCGCCGTCGCGCATGTTCACGCCGAGGCCGTCGAAAGCCCCGCGCTGGTGAGCAGCTGGGAGAGCGGCCTCGAGGTCGAGGCCCAGGCCCTGCTGGCCGCCGGCCGTACCGACGTGTGGGACGTGCTCTCGCGCCGCTTCGAGTCCAGGCTCATCCTCACCGCGCTGGCCAACACGCGCGGGCGGCGCATCGAGGCCGCGCAGAAGCTGGGCATCGGGCGCAACACCATCACCCGGAAAATCCAGGAACTCGGCATCGAATGAAAAAGGCCCCTCAGGGCCTTTTTCTTTGCCTCTGCCCGGTTGCCTGTTACCTGCTGCGCTGTCCCAGCGTCAGCGAGTCGATCTGGAACTTGCCGCTCTTGTCCCAGAGCCAGGTGTCGACATAGGTGTGGCCGCCGAGCTTGCCCGGGCTCGGCAGCGGCGACGTCGCCTTGATGAGCTCCGCGATCATCGGCGCCACTTCCGGCGCATGGCTCGGCGTGCGGCTGAAGGTCACGTTGACCACCTTGCCGTTTGCGTCGATGTCGGTTTCGACCACCACCACGGCATACACCAGCGGCGGGATCTTTCCCTTGTAGATGCGGTTGGCGTAGGCCTTGTAGATGTGCTGCGCGCCGATCTTGCGGTAGGCCCGCACGGCGGGCGTCTGCGCAGTGATGAGCCGCACCGTGGGTACGTCGCGCCCGCTGGGCGCGGCCTCGTCGGTGGGCGCCGTCGCGGTGCTGCCCTTGCCGCCTTCGTCGGCCTTGTCGGCCGGCTTGAACAGCGAGCACGACGCCAGCGTGAAGGCTGCCGCGGCGATCACCAGAAAGCGGCAGGCCCGGCCCGCCGCGCCTGCTTCGAATACCGCGCCTGTTTTCATCGGATCAGGCACCCTGGTCGAGGTCCAGCACCACGGGCGCGTGGTCGCTCGGCTTTTCCCATTTGCGCGGCACGCGGTCGACCACGCAGCCCTTCACGCGCGGCACCAGCGGCTCGCTCACCAGGATGTGGTCGATGCGCAGGCCGCGGTTCTTCTGGTAGCCCAGCATGCGGTAGTCCCACCACGAGAAGCTCTTCTCGGGCTGCTCGAACATGCGGAAGCTGTCGGTCAGGCCCAGGTCGAGCAGCGCCTTGAAGTGGTTGCGCTCCTCGGTCGTGTGGTGGATGGTTTCCTTCAGGCCCACCGGGTCGAAGCTGTCGCGGTCTTCCGGCGTGATGTTGAAGTCGCCCAGCAGCACGAGGTTCGGGTTGGCCACCATCTCCTGGCGCAGCCAGTCGCGCAGCGCGTCGAGCCACTTCATCTTGTACTCGAACTTGTCGCTGCCCGGCGCCTGGCCGTTCACGAAGTAGCCGTTGACCACGCGCAGCGGACCCGAGGGCGTCTCGACCGTGGCCGCGATCACGCGCGACTGGTCGTCGGTGAAGCCGCCGATGTTCTTCACCACGTCGCGCACCGGCGCGAGGCTGAGGATGGCGACGCCGTTGTAGGTTTTCTGGCCGAACACCGCCGCTTCATAGCCGGCCGACTTGAGCACCTCGAGCGGGAACTTGTCGTCGGTCATCTTCAGTTCCTGCAGGCACAGCACGTCGACCGGGTTGGCGATGAGCCAGTCGAGCACGTGCTGCAGGCGCGCGGTGAGGGAGTTGACGTTCCAGGTGGCTATCTTCATGGGGCTTGCAACTTGTTGCTTTCGAAACAAGTCCTTGGGTTTTTGCGGTGCATCCCTCACAGCATATCGCGCAAACCCGGCGCCCTTGCGTTCGCGGGGCCTATGCTGCCAGCGCCCGCATTTCGGCGATCAGGTCGGCCTTGCCCTCGAAGCCGATGCCCGGCAGCGGCGGCAGCGTGACGTAGCCGTTGTCGACCTTCACGCCATCGGGGAAGCCGCCGTAGGGCTGGAACAGGTCGGGGTAGCTCTCGTTGCCGCCCAGGCCCAGGCCCGCCGCGATGGCCAGCGACATCTGGTGGCCGCCGTGCGGAATGCAGCGCGATGCCGACCAGCCGTGCTCCTTCAGCATGTCTAGCGTGCGCAGGTACTCCACAAGGCCGTAGCTGAGCGCGCAGTCGAACTGCAGCCAGTCGCGGTCGGGCCGCATGCCGCCGTGGCGGATCAGGTTGCGCGCGTCCTGCATCGAGAACAGGTTCTCGCCCGTGGCCATCGGGCCGGCATACGCCTCGCCGAGCTTTGCCTGCAGCTCGTAGTCGAGCGGGTCGCCGGCTTCCTCGTACCAGAACAGCGGGTACTGCGACAGCGCGCGGCCGTAGTCGATGGCGGTCTGCAGGTCGAAGCGGCCGTTGGCGTCCACCGCCAGTTGCTGGCCGGGGCCGAGGATCTTCAGCACCGACTCGATGCGCTCGCAGTCTTCGGCCAGCGTGGCGCCGCCGATCTTCATCTTCACCACCGAGTAGCCGCGCTCCAGATAGCTGGTCATCTCGCGCTGCAGGCCTTCCACGCCCTTGCCGGGGTAGTAGTAGCCGCCCGCCGCGTAGACGAACACGCGCGGGTCCGGCTTGCCGGTGCCGTAGCGCTCGGCCAGCAGCTGGTAGAGCGGCTTGCCCGCGATCTTGGCGGTGGCGTCCCACACGGCCATGTCGATGGTGCCCACCGCCACCGAGCGCTCGCCGTGGCCGCCGGGCTTCTCGTTGATCATCATGCGGGCCCAGATCTTGTGCGGATCGAGGTTCTCGCCCGTCTCGTCGAGCAGCGATGCGGGCTCGGCTTCGAGCAGGCGCGGCAGGAAGCGCTCGCGGATCAGCCCGCCCTGGCCGTAGCGTCCGTTCGAATTGAAGCCGTAGCCGATGACCGGCTTGCCGTCGCGGATCACGTCGGTGACCACGGCCACCAGGCTCAGGGTCATCTTCGAGAAGTCGATGTAGGCGTTGCGGATGTCCGACTTGATGGGACGCGTGGACTCGAGGATGTTGACGATTTTCATGATCGGTCTGGGTGGATGGAAAAGGAAAGGAGATTCAGCGGTGCAGCGACGAACCGCCGCAGATGGCGACGTCCTGCCCCGTGATGGCCGCCGCCGGCGGCGAAAGAAGAAAGCCCACCAGGGCCGCGATTTCCTCCGGCTGGATCAGCCGGCCGATGGGCGGCATGCGCGGCGCGCTGCCGGCGCGTGCCGGGTCCTGCAGCATCGAGGTCTGCGTCGCGCCGGGCGACACCACGTTGACGGTCACGCCCTGCGCAGCGACCTCGGCCGCCCAGCTGCGCGCCAGCGCGATCAGCGCGGCCTTGGTCGCGGCGTACTGGCCGCGTCCGGGCAGGCCCTGCGCGACGCGGCTGCCGACGAACACGACGCGGCCCTTGCCGCGCGCGGCCATCGCGGGCACGAGCGCGTCGGCCAGCCGCGTGGCCGCATCGACGTGCAGCCGCCACATCAGCTCGCCGCCCGCGTGGTCGAGCGAGCCCAGCGGGCCGACACGCAGCACGCCGGCCGCATGCATCAGCGCATCGGCGTCCTGGAGCGCAGAGGCCGCACGCGCGATGGCATCGGCATCGCTCAGGTCGACGGCCACGTGCGCGAAGCGCCCGTGAGACAGCGTCGGCCCGGCGAGGTCGAGCCCGCTCACGCGCCAGCCCGTCTCCAGCAGATGCGACGCGATGGCCCGGCCGATGCCGCCGCTGCTGCCCGTCACCACTGCATGCGGCGCTGTCGCGGCTTCATTCGACATGGATGTTGCCTTCCACGATGATCTTCTTCGAGCGCGCCATGTCCTCGGCCTGGAACTTCGCGAACTCCTCGACGCTGCCCGGCGTCAGCAGCAGGCCCTGTGCACCCAGCGTCTCGCGCATGTCGGTGCCCAGTGCCTTGTTGACCTCGGCGTTCAGCCGCTGCGTGATGGCCGCGGGCAGCTTCGCCGGCCCCCACAGGCCGTACCAGCTGTAGAACTCGTAGCCCGGAATGCTCTCGCCCACCGTGGGCACGTTCGGCAGGCTGGAGGCGCGCGTGGCCGAGGTCACGGCAATCACCTTCACCATGCCGCTCTTGTGGTACTGCAGCGAGCCGAGGATGGGGTCGATGAAACCGTCGATCTGCCCGCCGATCAGGTCCTGGAACGCGGGCGCCGTGCCTTTGTACGGCACGATCAGGTAGTCGAGCCCGCCGCCCGCGCGCTTGAGCAGCTCGGTCGACAGGTGGCCGGCCGATCCGATGGAGCCCACCGCGAAGGTCATCTTGCCGGGGTGCGCCTTGGCGTACGCGATGAGCGACTTCACGTCCGTCACCGGCAGGTTCTTGTTGACGGCCACCGACAGCGGCGCCTTGGCCACCAGCGCCACCGGGGTGAAGTCGCGCGTCACCTCGTAGGGCACGGCCTTCATCGTCATCGGCGCGGTGGTGAAGGTCGATGCGTTGAACAGCAGCGTGTAGCCGTCGGCCGGAGCCTTCGACACCACGTCGGCGCCGATGATGCCGTTGCCGCCGGCGCGGTTCTCCACGATGAAGGTCTGGCCCGTCTGCTCGCCGAGCTTCTGCGCCAGCAGGCGGCCGATGGTGTCCAGCGTGCCGCCCGGCGGAAACGGAATCACCATGCGCACGGGGCGGCTCGGCCAGGTCTGGGCGAGGCCGGCGGTGGACGCCGCGGCCAGCGCGAGGGCGGCCAGCGTGGCCCGCAGGAAATGGTTGCGTTGCATGTCTCTTGTCTCCTTGTGGTTCTTCGTCGGGGCATCGCGGGTGTCGCGGCCCCGTGGGCTCAGCGCTTCGACAGCCCGGCCTGCTCGACGGCCGCGCGCAGCGCATCCATCTCGCGCGCGTTCGGCGCTTCGGTCGGCGGGCGCACGGTGGCGTTGTCGAGCACCCCCGCCAGGAACATGCCGCCCTTCATGCGCGCATGCGCCTCGCCGGTCGGTTCGCCGCCGCCGTACACCGCGTCTTTCAGCGGCGTGATGAGCGCCTGCACCGCCATCGCCTTCTTCAGGTCGCCGGCCTTCACCGCGTTCCACAGGTCGATGATCAATTGCGGAATGAAGGTCGCGAAGCCGACCAGCGCGCCGTCCACGCCCTGCACCATCGATGCGAGCAGGTATTCGTCGTGGCAGGTCAGGATGGCCTTCGACGCATCGGCTTCGCGGATCGCCTGGATGTCGCGGGCGTACTTGTTCATGTCGCGCTGGCCCACCTTGAAGGCCTGCAGGTAGGGCAGGCGGGCCAGTTCGGCCAGCAGCTGCGACGAATACGAGGCGCGCGTCCACGCCGGGTACACGTGGCAGACCAGGTCCAGCTCCGGCGCGGCGCGGTGGATGGCCTCGAAGTACTGCAGCGCATGCCCGGGCGTGAAGCCGAAGCGCAGCCAGTGGTGCGGCGGCATCACGTCCAGCGCCACCGCGCCGGCGGACTGCGCGGCGCGGGCGTGCTCGGCGGCCTCGGCCAGCCCCTCGCACACGATCGACGAGATCACCGGCATGCGGCCGCGCAGCTCGTCGGCCACGATGCGCGTCACCTCGGCGCGCTCCGAAGGCGTGAGCGAGAACACTTCGCCGGTGTGGCCGTTGGTCATGATCGCCACCACGCCGTCATGGCCGGCGAGCCACGAGGCCAGCTTGCGCAGCGCCGGTTCGTCGATGCGGTGGTCGGCCGTGAAGGGGCAGGAAATGGCGGGGATGATCCCGCGATAATTCGCGATGGAAGGCATGCTGTGTCTCCGTTGTGGTTCAAGGTGCAGGAATGGGTGCATCTTTTGCCGGCGGAGGGCGGGCCGTCCAATACTCGAATCGCATACAACTATTCAACCGCGCTGCGCATGGGCCCTGGCAACCGACCGCTCGACCTGGAATGGCTGGAAGATTTCCTGGCCCTGGCCGAGTCCGGCAATTTCTCGCGTGCCGCGCAGGCGCGCTCCATCGCGCAGCCGGCGTTCAGCCGCCACATCCGTTCACTGGAAGAGTGGGTGGGCGTCGACCTGTTCGACCGCAGCGCGCACCCCACGGCGCTCACGGCGGCGGGCAAGCGCTTCCAGCCGCTGCTGCGGGAGGTGCTGGCCGATCTGGAGGCCGCCCGCATCAAGGCCCGCGCCGCGCACGACCTGGACGCGGCCAGCCTGAGCTTTGCCGCCACGCATGTGCTGTCGCTCACCTTCTTTCCGCGCTGGCTCGCCGGCGTGGAGTCGCGCCTGAGCATGGGGCCCATCCAGACCATCTCCGACAGCTCGTACGCCTGCGAAGACCTGATGCTGCAGCGCCGCGTGCAGTTCGTGCTGTGCCACGGGCACGCGGGCGCGCCGGGGCGGCTCGACGACACCGGCTACCCGGTTCAACGACTGAGCGAAGACGTGCTGCTGCCCGTGAGCGCGCCCGGTGCGAACGGCGCGCCGCTGCATGCGCTGGGCGCAGGCCAGTCGCCTTCGGTGCTGGCCTACAGCGATGCTTCGGGGCTGGGCCGGATCATGCGGGCCATGCAGGACAGCGAGTTCGGCAAGGACTTCGCCGCGTCGCTGTCGATCGTCTTCACGGCCCACCATGCCGCGCTGCTGCGCACCATGGCGCTCGAAGGCCGCGGCCTTGCATGGCTGCCGATGAGCCTGGTGGCCGACGACCTGCGCAGCGGCACGCTGGCCGATGCCGGCGCGGGCGGCTGGCGCGTGCCGGTGGACATCCGGCTGTATCGCCAGCAAGCGCACATGGCGCCGGTGGCCGAGGCGCTATGGACGCTGGTCAGCGAAGGCGCATCAGGCGCCTGACCGCTTCAGTTGGCGCAGCGAGCTTCCAGCGCATCGAGGAAGGAGCGGTCCCAGCGGCCTTCCTTCATCGCCTGGATCGTGCGCGCTTCCGTCTCCAGGTGCGCGCGGGCCTTCTCGATCAGCAGTTCGGCCTCGTCGGGCGAGAAGGCGAGCAGGCCGTCCTGGTCGCCCACCACGATGTCGCCCGGGTTCACGACCATGCCGCCGACCGACACCGGCACGTTGATCTCGCCGGGGCCGTCCTTGTAGGGTCCGCGATGGTTCACGCCGCGCGCGTACACCGGGTAGTCGCGCTCGCGGATCTCGGCCACGTCGCGGATGGCGCCGTCGAGCACCAGGCCCGCGGTGCCGATGGTCGCGGTATAGAACGACAGGATGCCGCCGATGACTGCGTTGGTGATGTCGCCGCCCGCGTCGATCACCAGCACGTCGCCGGGCCGGCAGAACTCGAAGGCGCGCATGGGCGTGAGGTTGTCGCCGCCGCGCGTCTTCACGGTCACGGCCGTGCCCGCCATGGTCTTGTGGCCGGGGCGGTGGTACGGCTGCAGGCCGACGCTGCCGATGTTGCGGTGCAGGTTGTCGCTGAGCGCGGCCACTGGAATCTCTTGCAGCGCGGCCAGGATGGCCGGCGCCACTTGCGGGGCCGACGGGTTCTTGCGGATGGCTTTGTAGGGCATGACTGGTCCTCGTGAGTTCTTCGGCACGCTTCAGCGCAGCGCGGCCACGGCACGCGCGATGCGCTTGCAGCCTTCTTCCAGCGTCTCTATCGACGTGGCAATGGAAAGACGGAAGTAGGGCGACAGGCCGTACGCGGTGCCCGCGACCACGGCGACGCCTTCGCTTTCGAGCAGGTACATCACCACGTCGCCGTCTTCGTCCAGGCGCTTGCCTTCGGGCGTGGTCTTGCCGATGAGGCCGCCGCAGTTGATGTACAGGTAGAAGGCGCCGGGCGGCGTGGCGCAGCCGAGGCCGGGAATGTCGTTGACGAGCGCCAGCGTGCGGTCGCGCCGCTGCCTGTACACGGCCACGCTCTCGGCCACGAAGCCCTGGTCGCCGTTGAGCGCGGCGGCGGCCGCGGCCTGGCTTACCGAGCAGCAATTGCCGGTGGACTGCGACAGCAGCGTGTCCAGCGCCTTGATCAGGTCCACAGGCCCGGCCGCGTAGCCGATGCGCCAGCCGGTCATCGCATAGGTCTTGGAGACGCCGTTCACTATCAGCGTGCGATCGCGCAGGGCCGGCGCCACCGAAAGGATGTGCGGCAGCGGCTCGCTGCCGAAGCGGATGTGCTCGTAGATCTCGTCGGTCATCACCATCACGTGCGGATGGCGTTCCAGCACTTCGGCCAGCGCGCGGTATTCGGCGGCGGTGTAGCTCGCGCCGGTCGGGTTGCTCGGCGAATTGATCAGCAGCCAGCGCGTGCGCGGTGTGATGGCGGCCTCGAGCTGGGCCGGCGTCAGCTTGAAGCCGTTCGCCTCGGGGCATGCCACGGTGACGGGCGTGCCCTCGCAGGCCAGCACCATGTCGGGGTAGGACACCCAGTAGGGCGCGGGAATGATCACCTCGTCGCCCGGCTCCAGCGTGATCGCGAAGGCGTTGTAGATGGCGCTCTTGGCGCCGCTGGTGGCGATGATCTCGTTCATCGCGTAGCGCAGGCCGTTCTCGCGCTCCAGCTTGGCGACGATGGCTTCACGCAGCTCCACCGTGCCCGCCATCAGCGTGTAGCGCGTGGCGCCGCGCTCGATGGCCGCGGCCGCGGCCTGGCGGATGTGCGCCGGCGTGTCGAAGTCGGGCTCGCCCACCACGAGGTTGACGATCGACTTGCCCTGCCTGCGCAGTTCGTTGGCGCGGTCGGCGGCCGAGGTGCTGGGCGAGGGCTTGATGCGCCGCACGCGGGCGGCAATGCGGGAAGTAGTGGCTTGCATGGACCGAACGGTACGCACATCGCTCCCGCGAGGCCAAGACGAGATTGCACTGGTCGTATAGGCGCAGCTTATGACTCATGGTGAGCCCCGATATCCGCCGCGCGACCGCGATGCTAGGCTTGGCTTTTGCTTGGGGACAAGGCGTGAACCTGCGACGCCTCAAATATTTCGTGAAGATCGTGGACATCGGCAGCCTGACCCAGGCCGCCGAAGTCCTTTTCATCGCCCAGCCCGCGCTGAGCCAGCAACTGGCCACGCTCGAAGGCGAGGTGCGCCAGCAGTTGCTCGTGCGCACCAAGCGCGGGGTGACGCCCACCGAGGCCGGCAAGGTGCTGTACCGCCATGCTCAGATCATCCTGCGCCAGTGCGAGCAGGCCCGCGTCGACATGGAGGCCGCGGGCGAAGGGCTCTCCGGCCAGGTTTCCGTGGGGCTCGCGCCCGGCACCGCCGCTTCGGCGCTCTCGCTGCCGCTGTTGCGCACGGTGCGCGCGCGGCACCCGGGCATCCTGCTCTACCTGAACGAGAACTACGGCACCACGCTCAGCGAACTCATCATGAACGGCCGCATGGACCTGGCCGTGCTGTATGGCGACAAGGCCATCCACGGGCTTACCTTCCTGCCGCTGCTCAAGGAGCCGCTGTTCCTGGTCGGCCCGGCATCCATGCCCGCGCCCTCGCAGCCGGTGAAGCTGGCCGACCTGCGCGACATCGAGCTCTTCCTGCCGCGCCCCTACAACGTGGTGCGCAAGCTGGTGGATGCGGCCTTCGTGCGCGCGGGCATGGTGCCTCGCGTGGTGGCGGAGATCGAATCGGCCTTCACCCTCACGGCGGCCATTGCCGACGGGCTGGGCGCGACCATCCTGCCGGCGTCGATGGCGCGCGAGGTAGTCGCGAGCTGCGGCGCCTGGCAATTCCCCATCGTCGACCCTGTCATCGAGGCGCCGCTGGCGCTGTGCCAGTCCGACCACCTGCCGCTGTCGGAGCCCGCGCAGGCGGTGAAGGACATCCTGCTCGAACTCGTGGCCGACCTGGCCAACACCGTCGCGTCGACGCCCGAACCCGGGATCGCCGCGCTGTCCTGAGCCGGGCGTCATAAGGCGCCCTTATCCCGGCACAGCCATTCCGTCTTTGGCTTCAGGCGCGCGGACCGTTACCTTTCATGCATGCCGTCACGCGTTCGCGGAACGCGTCGGCCACCACAGCCATCGGCATGAAGCAGGAACAGATCAAGACGCTCATCGACGCTTTGGCCGCATCGGACCTGGCGGAACTGGAGTACAGCGAGAACGGCAGCACGCTGCGGCTGGTGAAGCTGGCCGCGCTGGGGGCTGCATCCGCCGCGCCCGCTGCACGAAGCCCCTCCGGCGTACGAAAGGCACCGCGCCAGGCGCCGCAAGAAACCACTGCTCCGGCTGTTGCCAGTGCCGAGTGCCTCGCGCCGCTGTTCGGCGTTGTGCACCTTCAGCCCGCGCCCGGCGAGCCGCCTTTCGTGCAGCCTTCCCAGGCCGTGGAAGCCGGCCAGCTTCTGTGCGTGATCGAGGCGATGAAGATGTTCAACGAGGTACGCTCCGACCGCACGGGCACCGTGCGGCAGGTGCTCGTGCAATCGGGCCAGGAAGTGGAAGCAGGACAGCCCCTGTTCCGCTTCGACTGAGGAGGCCCGCGCCATGTTCGACACCGTGCTCATTGCCAACCGGGGCGAGATCGCCCTGCGCATCCAGCGTGCCTGCCGCGGCCTGGGCCTGCGCACGGTGGCCGTGCATTCCGAGGCGGACCGCGACGCCATGTACGTCGCGCAGGCCGACCAGGCGCTGTGCATCGGGCCTGCCGCGCCGGGCCTGAGCTACCTGAACCAGTCCGCCATTTTGTTCGCCGCCGAGGTGAGCGGCGCGCAGGCGATCCATCCCGGCTACGGCTTTCTCTCGGAGAACGCGGGCTTCGCGGATCGTGTGGCGCAGGCCGGCCTCGTGTTCGTCGGGCCCAGCGCCGCGTGCATTCGCACCATGGGCGACAAGGTCTCGGCCAAGCGCGCGATGCGCAAGGCCGGCGTGCCCTGCGTGCCCGGCCCCGACGAGCCGCTGCCGGACGACCCGGCCGCCGTGCTGGCCCTGGCGCGCGACATCGGCTATCCGGTGATCGTGAAGGCGGCAGGCGGTGGCGGCGGGCGCGGCATGCGCGTGGTGCACGAAGAAGCCGCGCTGCTCGACGCCATGGCCCTCACGCGCGAGGAAGCGCGCCAGGCCTTCGGCAATCCCGAGGTCTACATCGAGAAATTCCTGCTGCATCCGCGCCATGTCGAGATCCAGGTGCTGGCCGACAGCCACGGCAACGCGGTGTGGCTGGGCAGCCGCGACTGCTCGCTGCAGCGGCGCCACCAGAAGGTGATCGAAGAGGCGCCCGCGCCCGGCATCGACGACGCGCTGATGGCCGAGGTGGGCGAGCGCTGCGCGGCCGCGTGCCGGCAGATCGGCTACTGCGGCGTGGGCACCTTCGAGTTCCTGTACGAAAAGGGCGCCTTCTATTTCATCGAGATGAACACCCGCCTGCAGGTGGAGCACCCGGTGACCGAGATGACCACCGGCATCGACATCGTGCAGCAGCAGTTGCGCATGGCGCTGGGCGAGCGCCTGTCGCTGGCGCAGGCCGACGTGCGCTGCCAGGGCCACGCCATCGAGTGCCGCATCAACGCCGAGAACCCCGACACCTTCGCGCCCGCGCCGGGCCGCATCACCGGCTGGCAGGTGCCCGGCGGCTTCGGTGTGCGCGTCGATTCGCACGCCGGCGCCGGCTACCGCGTGCCGCCGTACTACGACTCCATGATCGCCAAGCTCATCGTGCACGGACATACCCGCGCCGACGCGCTCGACCGCATGCGCCTGGCGCTGGCCGAGACGCGCGTGGAAGGCATCGCCACCAACGTGCCGTTGCACCGCGCGCTCGTGCAGGACGACGGCTTTGCCGCCGGCGGCGTGGACATCCATCACCTCGAACGCTGGCTGCAGCGAAGGAGCGCGGCGTGAGCCCACAGGCATCCCGTACCGAACCGTCCATCAGCCTCCTGGGCACCACGGCGCTGCTGTTCGAAGCGCCCGGCGACATGGACCTGCCTTCGCAGCAGCGCATCTGGGCGCTGGCGCACGAAGCCGAGAGCTGGCCCGAAGTGCGCGAGGCCGTGCCCGGCATGAACAACCTGATGCTCACCTTCACGCGCGCGCCGCGCCATCTCGATGCGCTGTGCGAGCGCCTGTGCGACGCCTGGCGCGCGGCCACCGCCGTGCCGCGCGAAGGCCGCGTGGTGGAACTCCCCGTGGTCTACGGCGGCGAGGGCGGCCCGCACATGGCCGACGTGGTGGCGCACACGGGCCTGAGCATCGAGGCCATCGTCGAGCTGCACAGCGCGCCGCTCTATCCGGTGTACGCGCTCGGCAGCCATCCCGGCTATTGCTACCTGGGCGGCATGGACCCGCGCATCGCCACGCCGCGACGCAAGGTGCCGGTGCTGAGCATTCCGGGCGGCGCAGTGTCGATCGGCGGCGCGCAGACGGGCGTGTCGGCATCGGCCGGCCCCAGCGGCTGGAACACCATCGGCAGCACGTCGATGGTGTTCTTCGACCCCGCGCAAGACCCGCCCGCCATGCTGCAGCCGGGCGACATGATCCGCTTCCGCGTGGAGGGCATCGTCCGATGATCGAAATCCTTTCCTCCGCCGCGCTCGCCACCGTGCAGGACCTGGGCCGCACCGGCAGCCTACGCTGGGGCGTGGGCACTTCCGGCGCCATGGACAACCTGGCGCTGGCCGCCGGCAACCTGCTGCTGGGCAATGCGCTGGGCGCGGCAGCCGTCGAGGTGCCGGTGTTTCCGTTCAAGGTGCGTTTCGGCGAGGACTGCGCCTTCGCGCTCACCGGCGCCGACTGCGCCGCCAGGCTCGACGACCAGCCCCTGTTGCCCTGGTGGGTGCACCAGGCACGCGCCGGCCAGGTGCTGACGCTCGGCCTGCCGCAAGGCGGCGCGCAACGCGGCAGCCGCGCCATGCTGTGCGTGGCCGGCGGCATCGACGTGCCGGAGGTGCTGGGTTCGCGCAGCACCCAGCTGCGCGGCGCATTCGGCGGCCATGAAGGGCGCGCATTGCAGCGCGGCGACATGCTCCGCGCCGCCGGAGCCGGTACTGCCAGCCGCACCGGCTTCGGCCTCGTGCCGCCCGCGCTCGCGCTGCCATTGGCGCGCGACGGCGTGGCCGCCGTGCGCGTGCTGCCCGCAGCCGAATACATGGCCTTCGAGCCCGCTTCGCGCGACGCCTTCTGGTCCGGCGAATGGAAGATCACGCCGCAGAGCGACCGCTACGGCTACAGGCTCGACGGCGAGCCGCTGCGCCCCATCGCCCCCATGGAGCTGCGCTCCCACGGCATCGTGCCCGGCGTCATCCAGGTGCCCCACAGCGGCCAGCCCATCATCCAGATGCGCGACGCCCAACCCTCCGGCGGCTACCCCAAGTTCGGCACCGTGATCGAGGCCGACATGTGGCGTCTCGGCCAGGCACCCATCGGCAGCCGCATGCGCTTCATCGAAACCACCTGGGACGAGGCGCTGGCCGCGCTCGACGAAGTGCGTGCGTGGCTCGACAAGGTGGCGCGTGTGGTGGCTCTTCATCGGGGGGCGGCTCGTGTCTGAGTCCTTTTCTTCGGGGCCCGATCACGCCGACGGGGTACCTTGCTCCGCGAATGTCCCCCGCCCTTCGGGCTCCTCCTTTATTTCGCTGCGCAAGGCAC
>NZ_JBXASW010000039.1:0-56192 GCF_058809745.1 Variovorax sp. MPBD4-3 | reverse complement strand
TGAGAACTTGTTCGACTTCTTCATGGCTCAATCCTCTCAGAGTGTTGAGCCTCCACAAAATCCGGGGCGATTCATAGTGCAGCAAAAGCAAGCCTCTTTCCAGTTGAGCCGAAACGCGCAGCGTTTCTCGGAGCATCTGGACAAGGTAGGGCAAAGACGACAGTGGCTGAAAGCGAGCAGCTTCAGCATCAGGTTCCGCACTCGGTCCTACCGGCTTTTTTCGCCTTACTGCTCACGCTCGCGGCCCCTCGTCACGGCCATTGTTCAAAACTCGTCCCCGCTGGCCGCATGACGCGAGAGAAGCCGCACTGCAGCCAACGCAGCTACCAGCCGTACTACCGTCGCGACGGCTCCAACATGCTAGAGGCAAGATCACGAAACCATGCCCTCACGTTAGCCGGGCTCACTCCCGACGTCAGGAGTGCCGGCGAGAACGCGCCTTCGGCGACGTGAACACCTAGCTGCCGATACGCCTCGAATTGTTCTTCATCATAGAACTGGTTGACCGTCGACTGGTGCGGAAACTCCGGGTACAACATCCGGTAGCGTTTCAGAAGCTCCGTCTCGTCCCCAGTCACCGACAACTTCAGGTACAGCATCAAGCCAGTAGCCGCGTCATGGCCGGGGCCGGCCGGGTAGCGCACGCGCAAAAGATGGATGTGCGATCTACTCACGCCTGATTCGGGATTGAAACGAATCTCATCAAGTCTTGGTTCGAGTCGGATTCCGAAGTCGATCTGCGCATGGCGGACGAGCGTCATTTGGCCAGCAAACATGAACTTCGGGTCCGCCTCCCCGTCAACACAGATGATGAACTTGCACCTGCGACGCAACAGTTCGTAGACGCCCATGTTCTCGATGTGTCCTCCGTCGGAGAGGTTGAACCACTTGCTCTTCTCGGACATGCAGACGCCGAACATCTCACGCAAGAGACAAAAGAATCCAGGCTTCGTAGTGCAGCCCCGAGTGGGATGCTTCTGCCAGTAGTTCAGGCGAACGTTCAACAGGGACAGCAACGGTGCCAAGCTTCGCTTGGAAAAAAGGCCCATTTGCGGTGACGCCGCCGCGCCCGAGATCGCCATCGCAGTTGCCAAGTCCAATGGCGCTTTCCCAGCTTTCCAATTCGAGGTGGCCATATATCCTGTAGAGGGCGATCCGATCCAGTGCTTCGACAAAAGGAAGAAATCGCTTCGACGGTCTCGCAGCACGCTGTTTTCGCTTGACGGAAGATTAACCGTCGCATTGATTAAGTGATATGGAGCAGCTGCCTGAGTGTTAACGTCTTGGAGTGGCAGCGGCGATGCACCCACGGAACCGTTGACGAAAGTCTTCGCCAACTGGTCCCTGTAGAGTCGATGAACCCCAGTGTGGTTGACATCCACAAACAGGATCGAGACAACCCCCAGCACGATAGACGACAGAATCAGAATAGTGTGGCCGCTCACGTACCGTAGTGGAACTAGTGCAGCAGCATTTCCGTCTACAGGCAAAGTCGCCAGATGTAGCAACGAATGAAGAGTAACAAGGGCGAGAAGCGGGACCAGGCATCCGGCCGTGAGGAGAAGGGCTTTAGATGTTGCCCTCCGTGCCGTTGACACTGAGGGAAGCCTCATGAGGGCAACCGCTACCCCAGGCACAACAGTCACCACCAAGATAAAAACCGCGGCCATCCTCGGAGACCAGGTCAACGTAATGAATCCGCCGACGGCCAAACTCAGCCAGTAGCCCAGTAGCGCCACCGCCGAGAAGCCAAGCGCGACGGAAAAGAGCCCCTTCATCCACCGTGCCGCAGTCTCGCGCTGCAGTACCAACGCGTATGCAAGAAGAATAGCGAGCGCCACCTCCGCGCAAATTTGGGCGCCAACCCGCAGCCAAGCAGCATCAAATCTTCCGGCGGTGAATGCAGCAAGAGCGCAGAGAATTGCAAGGGGGCCCGAAAGGTTCAGCAACAACCCTGCAAACGTACCCGCCACCATTGTCCATTGCCCCAAAATGTCCTTAGCGGCGAGATACTTTGCATTCTGCCGGAGGTGCCTCACAGCATCGGTGTCGGGCCCAAACGGCTGCCCCATTGAGCGTAGGTCAACTCCACCACCAACTCGAGAGGTTATGAAGCTACCGGTATAGCCGCCACCAGAAACGGTTGACATGTAGTCAACATCCTGAAGCAGCCCCCGATCCGTCAGTACCTGAATCACACCCAAACAGAACGTCGCCGAGCGGATGCCGCCTCCTGACAGGGCGAGGCCGACGGCATCGTGCCGTGGATTCACCTGAATCCCATAATGGCGCCGCCGAGACGCAATTTCGTGTTCTTCCGAGGCATTGATAGCGGCGGCGTTCTCAATGGAAAAAATACTTGAGGCGGTCAACCCGTAGCGCACCGGTTTGAAACAATCGCTAATCTCATCCTCGGAGACGACGGGTTCAGCCACGTCATCTGGCTGATAGGTCCCATACGCCATTCGCTGAAGGTCGGCAGCGAATACAACAAGCTTCTTCTGTAATTGAGCGAGCTCGGCACGAAACTCGTTGGCTCCATCCCGCGAGTCGAGTACGCCAGCCATGTGTGCGCGATGCCATTTTGATGTGACTGGCCGAACATGCACATTAAGCATATTCGTCGTGATACGAGCGAATGTCTCGCATCCCGGATGATCTTTCATAGTCTTGCGCGCGAGGCCAAATAAATCCCAAAGGCTCTCTAGCGCTCGCGCTTCAATCCCATACTGATAAGGAAGCGGCTGCACTGCAATCCGAGTTCGCATCTCAGAAAGCAACACATGTGCGGCCCCTTGGTCTGGCGAAAATTCGTTCGGCAAACAAGCTCTCCTCGATGGTGCGCAGATCTAACAGCACACCTGTCCCGTTTTTGACTTATCCGGCACTCCCAGCACCGCACCCAACGCCCCGCTCTCGCTGGGGCACAGGGGATTTTTCGCAAATTTGCTCCAAAGCCTCAATCGTAGCGCCTAGGGTGCGCACCGCCGCCCAACAAATATCGCGCATCTCCCATATTTATGGCTTGACAGAAATTTGAACGCAACTTTGATTTCACCAAGAGTGCGAAACAAGGGAATTCCTTTTTTAAGGGGGCTAAAAAGAATGGTCATGGGTGGTTGCTGAAAAAGTTGCATCAACGAAACTTTCCACCAAACGTGACTTGCGCCACGCGCAACACGCCGTAGCACGTGTTAAGGTTGGAAAACAGTTTGACTTTTGAATGCGATTCCATCATTCGACCTACCAGTGTCGTAAGTGGAACCATCGATGTCGCGGGGATTGGATCGATCAGGGTGCAGAAGATGGCGAAATAGTCGCCGAATTTCGATCAGGATGGAGGAGCGCAATGCCTCAACGGCGCCACATATTTATCAGCCATCACCACGCGGATGATCGGCATGTATCTGGGCTCACCGACATGCTCGGTCGATCCGGCTATGAGATTCGGAACAGCTCAATTCGGGCAAAGCCGAGCAATCAACAGCGGCTAGACCAAGGAAAGATCAGTGAGCGCACGATTGCACGCCTGCTGCGAATGAAGATGTCCTGGGCATCAACTGTGGTCGTGCTGATCGGTCGAGAAACCCATACCCGGCCATGGGTCGACTGGGAAATCAAAAAGGCCAATGAGCTGGGCAAACGCATCGTCGGGGTATACGAGCGCGGCGGCACGGAAAACGATCTGCCCGAACCGTTCAAAAAGTATGGAGATGCGCTAGTCGCGTGGAACTCGGACAGCGTCATGGATGCGATCGAAGGCAGGTCCGACCCATTTCAGAACCCCGACGGTACGGAACGCCAACCGCCGAACGCTCCCCCGCGCAACATCTGCTGAGCAACCATGACTAGCATCTACATGTATGCCGTGAGCTACGACCTCGGCTTTGCCCCGAACCCGTTCGGCGGTTTGTGCAGCCTGGCGTGTTGCAAGCCCGATATCAGGGAGCGAGCGAAGGTAGGGGACTGGATCATTGGGCTGACCGGCACCAAGATTCCCCCTGCAATGCGCGTCGTGTTCGCGATGTTGGTCACCAGCGACATGACCTTTGACCAGTACTGGGCCGCACCCGAACACTTGCCGCGTCGCCCAAAGCGAAACGGCACGCAAAAAAAGCTTGTCGGCGACAACATCTACCATCGAGACACAGAGGACTCCCCTTGGCAACAGCAGGACTCTGTCCACAGTCTAGAGGACGGAACCCAGTCAGCCGGTAACACAGATCACGACACACGCATCAATCGGGTGCTGCTTTCGACCGAGTTTGTCTATTTCGGCTCGCTGGCTGAGGCTCTACCGGCAAACGTGTCCAACGAGTTGAACTACACGCGAAACGCACGCAACTACTATCGTTACGACGCGCTTGACGCTCGAGCACTCTTGGAATGGCTGAAGACAAAGATCGCCGCCACTCCGAGGGCAGTGCTAGCGGACCCCATTAACTTTGACCAGTCGGCACAACGATACGACCCGATACGGGAAAGAATGTTCTAACTTCGGTACAAGCCGCGCGGGTCGGGCCGGAACTGGTGTCAACGAGTCTTCCGGCCTTCCTTCTTCCAAAAAAAGCGAATCGCTCAAGCGCAATGCTCCCAGCCGATCTCTCTCGCCTCAAGCAAAAACTCAACGATGCAGTTGTAAGCCTAGGGCCGGGAACCCGAGTGGCGATCGCCGGTTGGTGTGAGGAAGCATTCGAAATCGCTGCAATGCCCATGTTTCAGGCGGGGGCTGCGAAGCTGGAAGGTTTTTTTGCATTTCGAACGGCAGGCCTCGTTCGCTCCCTGGATGAGCTCCGGTCGCTGGCGCCCGACATCGTGGTAATCGCCGAGGATGCCGGAAAGGAGGCTTTGCTCGAAGCGTTAGCGCCCCTGGTCTCGCCAGCGACCAGACTGCTGGTTGGAGGTTACGCGCACCTCGACTTTTCGGATCCAGCATTCGACCGCGCCCGACAGAATGCATACATTCAGTCGCTGGCAAACGGATATCCGCATTGCCTGGTCCACATCTACCAGTGCCTCAGAAATGCCCATCTACGCGGCTTGAACGGGGTTGTGGCTGAGTTCGGCATGTTCAAGGGCGGAACGACAATGCTGATATCGCGTTTCATTGAGGAGATTGGTGCATCGTGGAAGGTGTATGGCTTCGACACCTTCAACGGCTTTCCAGAAAGGCGCGGCGCGCTCGACATGTACAACCATCCCGATTGCGTGTTCACGGACGTCGAGGTCGTCCGCGCGGTCTTCAAGGACAGAAACGTTGAAATCGTCGAGGGAGATGTCGTCAACACGGTTTCCAGACTCGCCTGCGAGGATTTGATTCTGTCGTTCGTCGATACTGACAACTTCACCTCGGCGAGCGCGATCATCAAGGTCATTGCCGAACGCACCCAGGTGGGCGGTGCCATCATTTTCGATCATTGGGCTGGCACGAATATGTTCGTTGACACCATCGGCGAGCGCATTGCCGCCAAGGTTCTTGCCGCAGACCTCAGATACTTCAACCTGCACGGCACCGGCGTGTTTTTCCGGCAGCAATGACCGGTCGCTTGCAACAACTAGTGCGACGGCGCGGGCCAACCCCACGCAGTGGAGTCTATGAACTCTACTGGTCATTTGCCTCGCTGAGGCATCGCGCTTTCGAGGCACGTTTAGCTGGAGCGCCCCAACCTTGGTCGGACGACCGGATCCTTCAGACGTTCAAGTTTTGTAATGTTTTCCGCGCATTGGATCGGGTTTCACAGTTCCTGATCCGAGAGGTAGCCTACGGTGCCGACCCAGCGACCACGCCCGAAGACCGAATCTTTCAGATCGTCGCGTTTCGGATGTTTAGCAACATCAGAACTTGGCAGGAACTGACGAGGCGATTGGGCGGCGCACCGAAAATTGAGCACCTGAGTTCAGGCGACTTTCTGACGGCACTAGACCAAATCAAGGTTGAGACCGGGGGGCTTTACACCGGTGCGTTCATACTTTGCGCAAACAAGGCATTCGGATTCGATCAAAAACATCGGAATCACGTCGCACTGTTTCGGTACATGTTCGTGGACCAAAATTGCGCGAGCCGAGCGATCGAAGCGCCGACTCTGCAGGCTTTGGTTGCCCTACTCCAGAGCTTCCCACTGATGGGACCGTTTATGGCCTATCAAACGGCCATCGACATCAACTACTCCGCTTTGACAAACTTCAGTGAAAACGACTACGTTCAGGCCGGGCCCGGCGCGCTGCGTGGCTTGAAGAAGGCGTTCGCTGACCTTGGGGACTACTCGCCTGCGGACGCAATTCTTTGGATGGTCGATCGACAGCGCGAAGAGTTTGCTCGCCTCCATTTACCGTTCAGCGGTCTATTCGGTCGGCGACTGCATGCCATCGATTGCCAGGGCCTCTTCTGCGAGCTTGATAAGTATTGTCGAGAGGCGGTGCCCGAACTTACGAGCGCCCGGAGTCGCATCAAGGCTCGGTTCAATGCATCCACGCAACCCATTCCACTCTTCTTGCCCCCCAAGTGGGATCTTCAACCGGCGGGCACACTTCCGGGCGCAGCTTCTACGTCTGCATGGGCCACCCTAAAATCACTTCGGTCCGCAGAGCATGTGCCGCAGCGCAATCTCGATCTTTTTGAAGACCAGTGAGGGTGTGGGTCGACGCGCACCTTCCATCTGCACCATCCAGTCCCATGCGATCAATCGAAGACCTTCGATCCGAGTTTGGCAGGAGCGAGCTTGGGCCCTTTAGCTTGAACGAGTATCAGGATTGTGCAGCTCGGACATACCGCGGGCCCAAAGGCGACGACGAAAAATTTGAGTTTCTGCTTCTCGGCCTCTTTGGGGAGATTGGGAGCTTGTTAAGCGAGCTAAAGAAGAAGCAGCGCGACCACAATGCTTACGTGTCATACGAGGCCAGCTCACTGGAGGAAACAGGCGACGTGCTTTGGTATTTGACAAATGTCATTGGTCATTGCGGCATGACCTTGCAAGAGGTTGCCGGACACTCAACTGCTGGGGCCACCGTTCGAACATTCAATGATCTACAGCCCCAGAACGCGCTTTTTCACGGCCCCGCAGACCCCTCGCACGTTCGATCCAGGCTCTTGCAACTGGGAGGCTCGATCAGCGCTTTGATCCGGCGGCAGCGCAGCGCGGGCGTCGTAGAAGGTTTTGCAGCACAACTGACGGATGTTTTTGGGCAGCTTGTCTCAGCCTCAAACGACGCGCAAATCGACCTGGGCCAAGCCGCGGTCGAGAATCTGTTCAAGGCATTGGCTCGATGGCCGCTTCGGCGTCACTTCCCCCCACTGGTGGATGCCACTGAAGACCCGACGGAGCAGCTGCCCCGGTTGATGCGGGCACGGTTTGAAGAGCGTCGAGTGGACGGCAGATTGCGCGTCGTGCTGACAATGAACGATGTGGAAATCGGCGATCCATTGACCGACAACCGAGCTCAAGAGGACGACTACCGATTCCATGACGTGTTTCATCTCGCCTTCGCTGGCATCCTTGGATGGTCTCCCGTTCTCAGAACCCTACTCAATGTCAGACGCTCAAGCCAGCCCGCGATCAACGAGAACCAAGATGGCGCCCGGGCCAAGATAACGGAAGAAGGAATCTCTAACTGGATCTTCGCTTACGGGCTTAGACATCAGGCATTCGAACACGTAGACAGTGTTGACTTCGATTTACTAAAAACGATCGGCGAAATGGTGAAGGGCTACGAGGTGGAACAGCTACCACCGTGGACGTGGGAGCACGCGATCCTTGAGGCTTTTCGAATCTTTCGCTTCCTGCGACAACATCGCGGAGGCCTTGTGACCATTGACCTGAACAACCGAAGTCTGATGGTCGCGGCCTCAGAAGATGAACCGGGAACTGGCTTGGCCGCGGCCGCCTAGTGCGGCTAACTTCGTTTCAGTAGGTTCATCAGTCCCTTCAGAACCAGTACGACCGCTTGGTCGACGTGAGGAGTCCGGGCAAGAATGCGGTTCTCTTCAATCGAGAGCCCATTCCAGATACTTGATGGCTCGAACCGAGCAATGGAATCGCGACCAGGCCAACTTCGGCCGTGGATTGCCAAGGGATCCGCCAACCCAACACTTTCGGCGATGTCTCGCGCGCAGCCGCCAAACCCGCCGAGTATGTAGATGGGCGAAGCGGCCTCCAAACAGAGCAACGCCTCCTCTGCTATGCCAGGCATCGACCCCTTGTACTGCTCGACGCGGCCACCAAGGATGATTCGTGCGTCGCATTCGGAGTGCATGACCCTGCGCATCGCGCTAAGGCCCGCGCTCCACTCCGCTTGCGACGGATCTCGGTCCAGCGCGATTTTGGTTCTGATATCTGTTCTCGCCCCGCGCTCGTCTAGGCAAACAATCTTAGCCAGGCCGTCCAGCGCCGTAGCGAGTTCCTGAACTTGCGCTGAAGACATCTTTGCGTGGACAGGCCACCCGAGAAAGTTCGTCACACTGACGGCCTCAGGGTTCGCGTCCTTGCGGTGACGCTCAGCGACCTCAAAAAGAAGTTCTGTGAAGCCCCCAGGCCTTAGATCACCGCCGTACAAAAGATGCGCGCCAAGCGCCAAAGAGTGACGGGCCAGCTCAACCATCGCGTCCATCAGGTGGTGTTCGCTCAGGCCCAGATAGGCAAGATCGGGACTGTCCGACGCCGAAATTGCAATGGTATGTTGGTGCAAAACTTCCTGAAAGCTCATCGTATTGCTCCTGAGATCCATTCATTGAAGGAGCGCAACTGAACGTGTGGGGCGACAGCCTCGAACAGGCGTTCCTCTTCATCACTCAACGGCGGATCTGGGTAAACAATGATCGGTAGCGGCATTTCAGATGCCGGTGGTAAGCAGGCAAGTGTGATCAACTCAGGCGATCGCGGCACAAAGACCACCGATGGCAGTGCGGCACCTTGGGAAACGAGTACTCGACATCTCCAGAGATAGTTCTTGAGAACTTCGCCCAGCAGACACAAGATCAGGAAGTCGATTCGGGACAGGCTGTCAGGGTCAACGCGGACCACGGGAACATTTCCCATGTAGGGAAAGCCGCGCTCGTCGCGTTCGTGAATTGCGTTCGCGACCACAAGGGGGACGTGATGGCGTTTTGCCTCGATGATCTCCCGCCGGCACCATTCCCGTGATGAGTAGCTATCCGTGTGGACCGCCACCACTGCACTCACCTTCACCTGCTCCAACAGAACGCGGTCGATGCGCAGTCCAGCGGGAATATCGTGAACGTCAAAGAAACTCGTCAGCCCTGTGCCGTCATGCAGGTGCTTTCGTATTGCACCGGCGACCTTTGTACCCACGCTGTCGTGCTTCGAGTGACTCAGGAAGATTTGGACTTTTTTGAGATAGGTTTCAAGGGCGGTTTCGTCTTCGCCGGGATATTTCAGCGACGCGTGGAGATGACGAAGCATCCGGCAGCACTCATACGTGAGTTCGCTCAGCAACCTGCGACGCTTTTGCTGGTCATCGCCCTCCCAAAGCGCCCACCGGAACGATTGTTCTTCGAATCCGAGCTCAATCACCGCTTGGTGATCAATCGACACGGGGAACGTACGTGTGTGCAGCCCGATTGCATTTGTTTGGTCTGCGATCTGTTGGATGTACGCCTTCCAAGAGGCATCGGCGGCCAAGTGGGCGTCTGTTAGAACAACCACAGCAGTCGATCGTGCCTCTTCCAAGTCGATATCCAATGGAACGTCGGCGCCTGGCGGAAGCACTGAGCGAAAGATGACGCTTAAACCGTTGCCGCCAGCTACGTTCTCGTAAAGCTGGCGTCTGAAGTGGCAGCGTATCTCCTCGGCAAGCTCCGCGCCTCTGGCGAACTGGCTGTGCCACAAGACATAAATCACAAAAAGCGGTCGAACGGCGTCGTCCATCACATCTACTCCAGCGGTTGCAGCGCCGAATTGTGCGCGCATTGTGCATCGCCGCTGAGGTCTAGCCGCTTCCTACCCATTCCTACTGCCCCCCGGATTGCGTCAGACGCGACAGCCCCTGTACATGTGGAAGCTGCCAAGCCAGCGAGCTCAAGCAAGCTCGATCCCCACACCGAGAAGTCGCGCCCTGGCGCGCGATCAAGGCGACCAAATCGCGGCAAAAGCAGCAACCCGCAGCGTGGGGGAACAGCCTTATTTACTATCCTCAATCAACTTCCTCTATTGACTTCAAATCAAATGGCCAACAAATTTTAAGAGACCAAGGAACGAAATGCATACCAATGCGCCCTCACTTGAATGGCAAACTCATCGATCCAGAGCCTCCCGATATCTCATTAAAATACAACTATTTATCAAATTGATTTAATAAAAACACTTGGGTGCATTTGGTTAAATCATTTGCTGAGCGAATTTTTCGAAATCCCATCCGAAATGAATTAGCCTTGCTTCCCACAATCGGCGTCGGAGCAAGCCTCTGGCTGATCACTTCGAACATCGATCCCAAAAAGCAAGGCGTCGGTTTGTCGATTCCAAGAATTACCCAGTCTGCGTAGAGGAGTTTCGGCTGTGCTGTTGACGCTGGTCATCGTCTATCTCCTGGTCACCATCGCCATCGGCCTCTACGCGGCCAAGCGGGTGAAGGACACCACCGACGTCGCCACTGCAGGGCGGCACCTGCCGCTGTTCATGATCGTCACGACCACTTTCGCGACGTGGTTCGGCTCCGAAACGGTGCTCGGCATTCCAGCCAAGTTCATCGAAGGGGGCTTGAATGGCGTGGTCGAAGACCCGTTGGGCGCGGGCACCTGCCTGATCCTGGTAGGCCTGTTCTTCGCGGGCAAGCTCTACCGCATGACGCTGCTTACCATCAGCGACTACTACCGCGAACGCTACGGCCGCACGGTGGAAGTGGCGTGCTCGCTAATCATCATGCTGAGCTACCTGGGCTGGGTGTCGGCCTCGCTTTGCAGCCCCTGCAGCGGCCTTTCTTCCGAGCGACAGTTCATCTATCTGCAAGCCGCAAGCTTGACTCGGCTTCCGGCAAAGCCTGTAGGCAAACACCGCTTAGCTTCGTTCAGGAGAACATGAACCCTCGGCGCTTGGAAGAAGACGCCGCCTTAGCCATCGGTGAAGTCGAACCTCAAATCAGCGTCGACTCCTCTGCGTTGATATACGGCCTCGGCTAAGAGCCGGACATCCAGAGATTTGTAGTCTCGCAGACACGGGTCCCGTACCTGGGATCATTCACTCGAGGTGAAGCAGCAGCAGCGTCTCTCGTGCGTCCCGGTAACACCGCGAAACACTACTTGTACGGAGAAATGGCCATTTGCTCGCGATGGGGTACCGCAGTGTCAGGTAGCCGACTCGATCTTGGCCAGCACAGGAAAATCCCAGCACCATACGCTGCGCGTTCTGCCAAACTCTCACGAAATTGAGCAAGTTCGCCGCCGCGGCGAAACGACGGAGGAGGTGCCATGAGTAACTTTCCGGAATGGGCTCGCCCTTGGCTTGCTAGCGAAAGCAGCCAGGTCAGTCACGGCCTCAACCTGGTGCTGGAGTTGGATCCGGCACCGAACCGGTTGCCCCTACTGCTGTGGGACATCGTGCTCGCCCAGGACAAAATCAAACGGGCACTGGAGGAACTGTCTTTCGTCCACTATGCGCGTTTTATCCCCTCCTGGGACGGGCGTGCGCTCATGGTGACCACCGAGTTCGATGGTCCGCTCGATCCCTACGTGCTGGACTTCGTGATCGCGCTGGGCGACGTCTTCGACACGCTGCTGAGCTACGTGAAGGCGAAGCCGCCGATGCCGGTACGAGAGCACCCCGACGCATTTCTCGCTTGGGTTCGGAATTGGAATCGCGTGCCTTTCTATCTGCGCAGCGACCTCACACTTTTTCCTGAGGGTTTCGACTATCCGGTCTACAGCGCGTATCCCGACAAGACCGTCACCGACATCATTGGCGCGCGAAAAGAAGTGCCGATGGCCGCTCTTGACCATCCGGGCGCAGCCGTCGACCCAAGCGACGTGCAGGGCAACATCCTGCGTGGGTTCAACGCCAGCCAGGCCAGCTATTTGTTTTTCACAATCACAGATCCGGCCGCGGCACGCCGTTGGCTCGCTCACGACCTGGTCGATCCCGACACACCCTGGCTCGGGGTGAGCGACGCCGTCCCCTGGCCCGGCGGCAAGGCGCCTGCGGTGCTCACGCAGGTAGCGCTCAGTTTCGAAGGCCTGCAGACACTGCTGGCGAGTGCCCGACAAGATGAACTGAAAGCGTTTCCCGTTGCGTTTAGGGAAGGTGCTGCCAAACGGGCCGCGGCCAACGGTGACAGGGATCTCAGCGAACCGGAGCACTGGTTATTCGGCGGGCCCACGGGCAAGCCGGAACACGTCGTGCTGTTCCTCTACACCAAGGAGACAGGGGCGGACAACGCACCCTACGCGACAGCGGTGCAAGCGCTCGAGCAAGGCGCCGCCAAGGGAATCAAGCATCTGCGCACACTCAGCGGCGCGTCGTTGGGAGGCTACGAGCCCTTCGGCTTCCGGGATAACCTCTCCGAACCCCGCATCAGCGGCCAACGTCCTGGTTCCGAACCCGAGTTCCAGCCTGCCGCCAGTCCGGGGGAGTTTCTGCTGCACAAGGATTACACGAGCATCTATGGCGGCAGCTCGCTGGGGAACATGCCGCAAGAGCTGGCCGGCAACGGCAGCTTCGGCGTGCTGAGGCTGATGGAGCAGGACGTTGAACTCTTCAAGACGGCCACCGAGCAAGAAGCAGCCCGCCTAGGCATCGACAAGGATCGCCTGAGGGCCAAGCTGATGGGCCGCCACTTCGACGGCACACCACTGGCGCTTGAGAAGGCTGCCTGCGCCGGACCGACCAACGCTTTCGACTACGCACCCAGCTGGGAATTCCCCGAGCTCGAGCACGACCACGAGGGGCTGCGTTGCCCTGTCGGCGCCCACATCCGTCGCGCCAATCCGCGCACGGCTCGCGTCGCCGGACAGCGCCATGGGCGCCGACTGCTGCGGCGCGGCATGCCTGCCAGTTGGCAGGAAAAAGGTGTCAGCAAGGTCGGGTTGATGGGCCTGTTTCTGGGTGCCAACATCGAACAGCAGTTCGAATTCATTCAGCAGCAGTGGCTGCAGAGAGGCTTGGCTGCCAGCGGCATCCACGGCACGACGGATCCGATCGCCGCAGTCCGCAGCGATGCCACCGAGTTTCGCTTCTTCGAGCCCGATCCAGCCAACCCGCACTTGCCACCGCGCGCCCTGGTCGCGATGATTCCGCCGCTGGTCAAGACGCGCGGCTGTCTGTATCTGTTCTTCCCAGGCATTGCGGCGCTGAAGGCCCTGGATGCCACGGTCTCACCGGTGGCGATAGCGCTCGCCGCAGCCGATGCGTCCTTGGGGAAGATCAAGGATGGCGCCGACGAGGCCATACATATTGCCAAGAACGCGGTCAGTGCTGCCGTCGATGCTGCAGTGGATGCCGCCCGCAATGCAGGTCAGGAATTGACAGCCGGGGTTGGGCAACTGCTTGGGGATGTTGCACCCGGCACCAACCCGCCACTGCAGGCAGCCACAAAGACGGCCATAGAGACGGCCACCCAAACGTCGTATCTCCCAAATTTGCCTGAACTCACTTACCTGCACCGTGAGGAACTGAGCCAAGGCGCTGACAAATTGCTGCTCGACTGGATTGAGCAACCGGCATTGCAGGACTTGCTCGATGGCAACTGGCCACGGTTCATCGATGACCTGATCCAGCGCAAACTCGATGCGGCGCTGGTCAAGGATGTCATCGATTCGTTCGCGCCGCCGGTCTCTGAGGTCAAGCCTTCCACGGCTGTGGACCAAGGTGGCATCGATCTGTCCAACCCCCGCTTTCGCGCAGGTCCATTCGAGGAGCTTAGAAAGCTTCGCGCAGCCGGCAAGCGCATGGTCTGGGTCGAGGAGCAGCAGGCTTACTGGGTGCTTGATCACGCCGGTTGCCGGGAACTGCTGGCACGCAATGCAGATTTCGTGCAGACGTCGTCGCCCATGCCATTTCGGGGTGTGGTGACGCTCGACCTTCCTCGCCACAAGGTCGTGCGCGACGCACTTGACGAAGCTTTTCGCGAAGCCCTGGCGGTGACCGGCCCGAGGATCGACGACATCGTGAAGGATGCGTGCAAAGACCTGCTGGCCCAACAACATCTGATGCAGTTCGACTTCATGCTGTCGTTCGCGCGTCCGGTGGCGCGGGCGGTGATCTGGGACCTGGTCGGTATCAGCGACGCCGCCCAGCGCAAAGCGTGTGATGCCCTGGCCCACACCATGACGCTGAACTACGGCAAGACGGGCCGGCCCAGCGCGATCGAGCCCATCGTGCTGGCCGACGCGGGCTTGCGCCTGGCCGCTCGACTCGCCCTGCCGCTGGCCGACGCGTGGCGCTACAGTTTCCCCCCCTTTTCTGCCCACTCGCCCTACAAGAACACGCTGATCGGGAAGCTTGCCGAACGCATGGCACCCGGCGTGCCCTTGCCCGGGCGTCCCCTGCGGTTCATGGAAACCCTGCTGACCCTGCTACAGACCGTGCTGGCCAGCCAGTCCCCTCATTTGCTGCTCACCAGCGCAGCGCTGCACCTGCTGTCGCCAGACCCACGCCCCGAAAAAGGCGGCGCCACGCCCTGGTCCGAGCTGGCCGCTTTGACCGCTTCGACGGCGTCAGCCGGCACCACGCCCACATTAGACAAAGCGCTGGAACGGGCCTTAAACGAAACGCGGCGCTGCGAGCCACCGTTGGCACTTATCGAACGCTACGCCCATGGTGCACAAACGATTTGCGGTGTGAGCGTGCCCGATCGCTGCCCGGTGTTCGCCATGGTCGCGTCGGGCAACAGGGACGACACCATGTTCGGGGCGCAAGTCGAAGACTTCCATTCGGACCGCGCTGAGGCAGACCACCATCTCTCGCTGGGCCACGGGCTTCATGAGTGCGCCGGCCAGTTCGTACAGGGAAGACTGGTATCCGCCGCGCTGGCTCTGCTCATCAAGGCCATGCCCGATCTGCGCCTGAGCAATCCCACCGCCGTGCCCGCGTGGTATCCGACGATTTACTTCCGGCTGCTGCAGGCCCTGCCCGTCGCGCGCAGCCAGCCCTGCCAGGCAGGCTGACCACTTCTGTGCCGCATGGACATCCTGCGATTCCAGGGCTTCGAGATCCACACCGCGCGTCGCCAAGTCCACGTGCACGGCGAACCCGTGCCACTCGGCGCCCGAGCCTTTGACTTGCTGATGCTACTGGTAGAGCAGCGCGAGCGGGTTCTGACAAAGGCGGAAATATTCACCTCGATCTGGCCCGGGCAGGTTGTCGAGGACAACAATTTGACGGTGCAGATCTCAGCGCTGCGAAAATTGCTGGGGTCCGAGGCCATCGCCACCGTCACCGGACGCGGCTATCGCTTCGTGGCTCAGCCGGCGCCCGCGCCAGCGCAGGAGGGCGTGATCCACACCACGCATGCCGCCGGCAACCTGCCGCTGAGCGCGCTTGCAGTCTACGGACGGGAGCGCGAACTCGCCGAGTTGCTGCGGGCGCACGAGACGCTGCCTTGCGTGACCCTGTGCGGACTGGCGGGTGTCGGCAAGACGACGTTGGCGCTCTGGGCAGCGCGGCAGATGGCCGCGGCGCGACCGTATGCCCACGGCGTCTGGCAGGTCGAGCTGGCCAACGTCCTGGATCCGGATCGGCTCGTGCAGGCAGTCTGCGAGGTCATCGGCCTGGAGCTCAACCCGCGCGACGTTCCGCTGACCCAGTGCCTGGCTCAGCTGAGGCACCGGGAACTGCTGCTGGTGCTGGACAACTGCGAGCACCTGGCCGATGGGGTCGCCACCTTCGTGGACGCGTTGCTCAAGGCGGCCGGCCACGTGCATGTTCTGGCCACCAGCCAGGAGCCCTTGCGCCTGCCGGGCGAGCGCATCATCCGGCTCAACCCGCTCGAGGTGCCGCCCACGCCCGATGCCGGTGACGCGACGGAATACGGCGCCGTGAAAATGTTGCTCGAGCGGGTGCGCGCGGCAATGGGCGGCAGCTTCGAGCCCGGCGCCCAAGAGCTCGTGGACATGGTCGAGATCTGCCGCCAGCTGGACGGGGTGCCGCTGGCGCTGGAGTTCGCCGCGGCGCGTGTTCCCGTGCTGGGCCTCGCAGGCGTGCGCAACCGCTTGTACGACAGGATGCGGCTGTTATCACGCGGCCCTCGGACCGCGCCAAGCCGCCACACCAGCCTGCAGGCAGCCCTTGAATGGAGCCATCAATTACTGCCAGCACCGGCGCAGTTGCTGCTGCACCAGCTCTCGGTGTTCCCGGCCGGCTTCAGTCTTCAGGGGGCGGAACTCCTGGTCGGACCCGATGGCGCCGCCCATCTCATCGAGCATCTGGACGTCCTGGTGGAGCGTTCGCTGATCAGCCGCCAGAGCGGTGCCCGTGCGCGCTATCGAATGCTGGAGACCACCCGTGCCTTCGCGCTCGACGCCCTGCAGACCGCCGCCGACGAGGTTGACTGGGCGTCTCGCTTGGCACACACGATGGCGCAGCTGTGCATGAACGCCGCGCGTGAGCGTGACAGCGCGCTGATGTGGCAGGAGATTCCGAATGCCCGTGCGGCGTTGAACTGGGCTCTGATGGCTCCGGGCCACGAGCAGGTGGCGATCACGATCGCGACCTTCATCTCGGTCGGGCTGGGCGCGGCGGGCGCCACCGGCGAAGCGCTGGACCATCTCAAGCGCGTGCGGCCACTGGTCGATGCGCGCTGTCCGACGATGCTGGCCGCGCGCTTCTGGCACTGGTACGGGCGCGTCGGCAGCGAAGGGCGAATGCCTGTATCGCTGTCCGTGGAAGCGATGCTGGCAGCCGATGCCTTATTCGAATCGTTGGGCGAGCGTCGCCACCGGCATTCATGCCAGCGGCATCTGGCGGAAGTCGAACTCGAGGCTGGCCACGCCGAACGTGCCGAAGCGCACTTGCGCATCGCCCGCGGACTGGAGCAGCAACAGGACGGTGTGCCGGAAGCGGACCGGATGAGACGGCTGCGGGTCGAGAGCCGGCTCGCCGACGCACGTGGCCAGCACGATCTGGCGCTCAGGCATGCACAAGCCGCGCTGGAGCTGGCCGAGGCGCTGGGTGTGAAGCGCTACCGACTGCTGCTGAGGGCCGACATGGCATGGACGCAATTGCAGATGGGGCGTGCCGACGCCGCGGTCAATGGATGCCTGGAATTACTGCAGTACCTCGATGACAGCATTCGCCAGGGCCAGGCTCGTGGACGCGTGCTGTCAGGCCTGACGGCGGCGCTCGTCGCCGCCGGGCAGATCGAGCGGGCGGTGCGCAGTGCCGGCGATTCATTGATTGCGCTGAGGCAGGCGAATCTACTGCGCGCCCGCTGCGAGGTCTTTGCCTGGGTCGCGGCGGCCGCGGGAGGCATGCAGGCCGCCGCGCAATTGATCGGCTCGGGCGAGTCTTTCGCCGACCACAGCGAGAACGAGCGCGATCCGATCTCGAAGTTGGCCCGGCAGCGGGCACTGGAGCTGATCGAGCCTGTACTGGGCGATACAGAGCTACGGTACTGGTTGACGCAGGGACGCAGCCTTGGCGATGCCGGGCTCGATCACCTGCTCCATCAAAACTTCGCAGCGAGCCAATCCGTTGGCGACGTTTAGCAAGGTTTAGCGCCGCTTGCTGGTGCGGCGGCGGTCTGGGCGGCAAAGTCCTTCTGCGCGAAATCACTTTCAGACCCCAGGTCGAGCGGTTTCCCAGCTGCCCAGTCACCCACCAACAGGAGCATCCATCGTGCCCACCAGTCCCATCCAGGAAGTCAAATTCGGCACAGCGTTGAAAATCTCGCTGGACAACTACTACGACCTGCTCAAAGAGCAGATCGGAAAGCTCAACGCTGAAGAGTATCTGCAACTCAAGCTCGTGGCCGACAGCATCGACATCTCGGACAAGGACTTCAAGGACAAGGGCTACAAGTGGTTCTCGTACTACAACCTTCTGCGCCGAGCGGACCGCGAAATAGACCCGACACCCGTGGAGGGGACCATCAACGCCTCGGGGGCAGACCTGACCCAGGTGTACGGAAGCTTTCTGCGACGCGTTCGGCGGTACGTCGTCATGAAGAACCTATCGCCCCAGGAGCAGCAGCTCGTCGCGGACTGCGACACCTTGCTCGACTCGCTGAAGATCCAGATCGACGACCTGGCCATTCGAGACCGGGCACGCTGGAAGCAGGTCGCAGCCGCAATGGGCTACTCCGAGACGGACATGGCGGCATACATCCAGTGGAGCAGCAAAAGCGGTAGCCTGCGCAAGATCGAGGCAAAGATCCGAGAGATCGCCGATGCAGAATTCAGGAAGAAGGGCATTCTCGACAGGCAGTACCCCGAAGCGAGCGACAGAGAGATCGTCGATACCGAGTTCGCATTCGAGGATCCTTCGATGCGTCTTCGCTACCCCATCCACCCGGACTACGAGTACGACGGCGGTGCGAACTTCTCACTGCAGTACCTGGCGCTGCTTCCCCTGGGCTCCACTGCACTCTTCGATGATCGGCGCGTCTACGCCTACGACAAGACGCTCACGTACATCATGTCCAGCGGCGCGGGCTCGTTCACCGCGACGCTCGACAGCAGCACCACCGAGTCGAAGTCGATCGAGACCGATTGGAGCGCAGGCGGAAGTGCCAGCTACGGCCTGTTCAGCGTGAAGGCCAGCGCATCGGAACACAAGAAGATCGCCGAGGACTTCTCCAAAGGCAGAACCGTCACGTTGTCCTCGAAAGCAGCGTTCAAGGTCAAGATCAACTATCCCGGCTGGTTCAACGCGAACCTCTTCAAGAACAAGCGAGTGCTGGAGAACATTCGTGACTTCGAGGACTTCTTCGGCCCGAGGGGCAGTTTGCTCTACTTTCCCACTGAGCTGGTCATCGTGCGTGGCTTTGGCACCGAGTTCATCTCCAGCCAGCAATGGACCTACGACTATGTCCGCAACTTCAGCGCCTCCGGCGGCGGTGGATTCGGCATCGGCGGCATCTCGTTTGGCGCGTCCGCCAGCTACTCGTCCACCCAGAAGGAACACACCGTCGACCAAAGCGGGACCACGCTGAAAATTGCCGACGATCCAACGACGTTGCGGTTCGTCGGATTCGTGGTCAAGAAAAATGACATCTACCCGCACGCTGTCCTGGCGAGTTCTCAAGCATTGCTTTCGCAGGCGCTCTATGCGACCTTGGTCTAGGCCCGCGCTCGCGGTCTGCTGCGCGATCTGCTTGGTGGCCTCGGGGTGTTCCACTGTTCGACTTCCGTTGTGTCCCAAGGTCGCAGCGGCAAGTTTCCCCGTGGGAACACCTTCGTCGTCCGTCAATCACTACCTGGGGCAGGAGGCCAAACGACGCGGTATCGAAGTGGCCCAGCTCTCGCCCTTCGTTGCCGAATTCCAGGGGCCCATGTGGCAACTTCCGGAGTTCGAACGAAGCTACCCATTCCTGCTCTGCGCCTTCGACCCATTGCAGGAGCCCGATCCACGGGCTGCTTACATGACGTGCGTGGCGCACGCACCTGCCTGGATCGATCGAGTGCAGTCGGAAACGCCGCAGTACTTGATGGTGCAAGAAGATCTTTACCTGGAGCGCTGCGTGAGATAGCGGCTCTCGAATCAAGCATCAGGAGGCCATATGGACACTCGCAAGACATCAACGAATTCGAGCGCGACGGAAAGCCGCGCCTTCAGCACCCTCAGCGCCGAAGAAACGCCGGCTGATGGAAGGTCCGTTGCCGCGGAGCTGTTTCAGACGATCATCTCGTCTCTCGAGAACGCCAGGGCGGCAACGACCGATGAGCCTCGGCGCTTGTTCTTTCCGGACGGGATCAATCTAATTGGGCTGAGCGTGACGCTAGGCACAGCAAAGGTCGAACTGCGCATCTCCTCGGACTCGAAGACGCCGCCAACAACGCCACCTACAACGCCGCTGTCAAGTCTTGGCTTGATGAGTGCGCAGTCCACACCGGAGGGGCTGGTTCTGACATCGGGGGACGACCTGTCTCTTGGTGAGAAGGTGCCAGCCTCTTCCGAGGCTGCCGCGTGCGGACCGATCAAGAAGCGGATCAAGAGAAGCGATCCGGAATTCAAGAGCCTGACGTCGAACACCAATCCGTTGGTCGTCTTCAAGGACGAAGAGTCGACGGGCGCAGATCGAATGATGTCGGCACGTCTCGCGCAACGCATCGATGCACTCGCGTCCGCCGTCGACAGCGAATGGTCCGGTACCAAGCTTCGAGTGACTGAAGCTTGGGACGAAGACGGCGAACATTCCCCAGAAAGCTTGCACTATGAAGGCCGGGCTGCAGATCTGACGACGGATCCAGTCGACGCGGGGAAGCTCGGCCGGCTCGCTCGATTGGCAGTAGAAGCGGGCTTCGACTGGGTGTGGTTCGAGAACATGGCTCACGTTCACGTGTCGGTGACCCGGTAGCCAAAGACCGCACCGGTCGGCGCATTCGCTGGCGCGGCTCCTCCGCGCCGAAGCATGCCCAGTTTCATGAAGCTGCGTGCGCAAGCAGCAGCGGCTTGCTCTTGTCGCGGACGCGATCCGCACCCCAGCTACGTACCAACGGATGGAGGTGACTTAAATGGATGTCGATTGGGATTTCAAACCTGCGCGCTATGTACTGATGCGCATAGACGAGCCAGCCAGAGGACCTGACGCCAAGGCGTACTCGGTATTCCACGAGTCGACGACCCCGTTTGAGGGTCAGCCCAGCGATGTCTCCAGGTTTTGGCCGGTCTCTCGCGACGACTTCGACGTGCAGCGGGTCGACTCGACGCAGTGGCGCGTTTGGGTTTCGGGAGTCGGCCTCCAGACAATGGCATGCTTCAAGCTCGGGAGAAGGCGTTGAAAGCCGCTGCCTCCTTGATTGCGGCCGTCGTTCTGGCCGGCTGCGCGCAGCCCAAGCTTCTGCGGCACTACGAAGCTGTGGACGACGGTGCGCTTGCACGACATGTCGAGCTGTCGGTCTTTGTCGCAAACCCATCCGGCGCGCAGAGTGCGTCGGTGCTTGCGGGACTGGGCGAGCGCGGCCAGGCCGAATTGATCAACGCGCTTGCGGCAAAGATGCCGGCGAAGGCGAAACCCGAAGACTTGATCGAACTGCTGAGAACTGCGCCAAAGGAGTCGGAGCCACCGTGCGGGTGGGCAGTGAATGCCTCCGCCACGAGACAACTGGTGATTTCGCTCCTCGGTGATTTGCGCAGACCTGCGGATCGTGTCGACAAGCTCGACCTTGTGCTCACGCTCAGGTCGCCAGGCAAGGACGAAAATGGCTTGGACATCCCTCCTCGCGCCCGATTTGTTTCCTGGGATCGATTTCAATCCGTTCCCAAGACCTACGACATCGGTACAGCCACCGTCACCCAGTCGAACAAGCTGACACTGGGTGGATCCAGAGAGAGAACCTCCAACCTGGCGGAGGGCGCCGGGAGTTTGGCCAAGGCACTCAATCTTGGCGCGGAGACCGACCGTACCTGGGAAGAAAGCGCCAAGTACGGGCTGACCCGTCTTTCGGTCGGCGGTTCGCTGACGCCCACCACGGCCCGACTCGTCCAGGAAGGTGGCCCCTACTTCAGCTTGTTCGGAGCCTCGGAGGCGACGATCACCATGAGCCTGGAATTGAATCCCGATCCTCACGCGGTATACACCTTCAGTCTGCGAAAGGACGGCAGAAATCTCTCCGCGACCGATGTCTCCGTGACGCGTTGCGCCGACAGGTTTCCAATCAGCAGCCAGGAGATCGTGGCGGACGTCAGCGGGACCATTTTGCTCAGGGAGGTCCTTTCCGGCGATGGCACCGTTGCGGAAGGTGATGATCGCGTCCGGCTGAGCCGTGAGGCCATCAAGGGCGAGCCCGTGCGCCTGGTCACCAAGGACAGCCTGGAGCTCGCGCGCTTCGGCCTCGGTCGGTGCCCGGCGCCGGGCACGCCCAAAGGATGTCATGTCCTGCAGATCCAGCACGATGGCGCGGCAAACGCGGAAGCCGAGCCGGTGATTCTTGCCAGCGAGGCCGATGCGATCGCGTTGCGAAGCTGGCTCAGCACGCAATCAAAGTCACCGCGCACGCGAAGTATCGGCGGCCTGGCGATAGGCGTGGGACGAAGAGACGCCCCCTTGAGCGCAGCGGACCTCTCAGGAGTCAGTGCCCCTGAAGCCGCTCGCCTGAGGGTCATTTCCATGCCGTCGAACTGAAAAGGAGGACGGCGCTTGTCATCCAAGGTGAAGTGCGGCCCGAGCTCACGAATCCACGACAGGAGTATGCGTGCGGCCCTGCCCAGGCGCAAGTTCAGTGCTGAGACGACGCTGCTGTAGCAGGCCTGCTGTAGCGCGCCTACCCGCACGAAAGCGAGAGGCCGAGTTCACGTACAGCATGTCATCTGGGCCAGTGTTTCAATCGTGCATGATCTGCGCCCATGAACATTTTCGTTGACGAATCGGGCACGTTTCGCACCTCTGCAGACCCGGAGGCTTGGTGCGTCGTGGTTGCCTACGTCTCTCCCGAGAGCGACCGCGCTGCGCTCGAGCGTCTTGTTCAAAACTTGCGCATCGAGTGTGCCGGCGGCAAGGAAGCAAAGCTTCGAGACATCCCACCTCCGAGGTACGAGCGCTTCCTGGCCGAACTTTCACGGCTTCGAGGGATTGCCTTTGCTGTCGCAATCAACGCGCACCTGCACACCGACGAAGGCCTTGAGAATCACCGGAACGCTCAAGCTGACAAGGTCATCGAGCACATCGACAAGATGCACCATCCCGCAGGGCGCGCGAGCCTGCAACACCTTTCCTCGGCTAGCCACAAGTCACCGCATTCCCAGCGCTTCATCTGCTACTAGGCCTCCGACAGCGGCGGGCGGGGCCGATCGCTGCATAGTCGTACACATCTCTCTGCCCCTCAATGAGCACTCCCGGCTGTTGCTGGTCGCCATGAGTGTGGCCCTCGACGACAACCCACGCTCTAGGCGCTTTCCGCCTCGCAGCCGGCGTGACGCAGATGCCGTTTCCTCGACGCACCTTATTTTTTCGACGCACCTTATTCAAGAGCAGCACACCCGCTCTCATCAGGGAATCTACGGATATATGATTCCTTGAATGGTCTTGATTGCGTGCAGTTTTTGTATACAAATAACGCATCCGAAAGGCGGCGCGAAATTTGCGTCAAAAACTGCTCCCAACCCCTACCTATCCGCACAAGGAAAGAAGACCATGAGCACAGTCGTCAGCCAGGCCCCCACGGGGACAAGCGAAGCCGGCATTGCGCCGCACGCCGAGTCGAACGCAGTCATCAAGCCCGGCTACCACCCGCGGCTGACCAACGAAGACCTCGCGCCGCTGAAGAAACAGACCTGGGGGCAATACAACATCTTTGCCTTCTGGATGTCCGACGTGCACAGCGTGGGCGGCTACATCACGGCCGGCAGCCTGTTCGCGCTGGGGCTGTCGAGCTGGCAGGTGCTGGTGTCGCTGCTGGTGGGCATCGTGATCGTGCAGTTCTTCTGCAACCTCGTGGCCAAGCCGAGCCAGGTGACGGGCGTGCCCTACCCCGTGGTTTGCCGCGCACCGTTCGGCGTGCTGGGCGCCAACATCCCGGCCATCATCCGCGGGCTGATCGCGGTGGCCTGGTACGGCGTGCAAACTTATCTGGCGTCGGCAGCCTTCATGGTGCTGGCGCTGCACATGGCGCCGGGTCTCACGCCTTACGCGGACGTGGCGCAGCACGGCTTCGTCGGCCTGTCTGCCCTGGGCTGGGTCGCGTTCATGGTCATGTGGGTGCTGCAGGCCTTCGTGTTCTGGCACGGCATGGACGCCATCCGCAAGTTCATCGACTGGGCCGGTCCGGCGGTGTACGTGGTCATGGCCATCCTGTGCGGCTGGCTGGTGTGGAAGGCCGGCTGGAGCACGATCGACCTGAACCTGGGCGGCATCAAGTTCCAGGGCTGGGACGCGCTGCCGGTGATGCTCTCGGCCATTGCGCTGGTGGTGAGCTACTTCAGCGGCCCGATGCTCAACTTCGGTGACTTCTCCCGCTACGGCAAGAGCTTCGACGCGGTGAAGAAAGGCAACTTCTGGGGCCTGCCGGTGAACTTCGTCTTCTTCTCGCTGCTGACCGTCATCACCACCGCCGCAACGCTGCCCGTGTTCGGCGAGCTCATCACCGATCCGGTGCACACCGTGGGCAAGATCGACAGCACCACTGCCGTGGTGCTGGGCGCGCTGACCTTCATGATCGCCACCATCGGCATCAACATCGTGGCCAACTTCGTCTCGCCGGCGTTCGACTTCTCGAACGTGGCGCCGCAGCACATCAGCTGGCGCACGGGCGGCATGATCGCCGCTGTGGGCTCGGTGTTCCTCACGCCGTGGAACCTCTACAACAGCCCCGAGGTCATCCACTACACGCTCGACGTGCTGGGCTCGTTCATCGGGCCGCTGTTCGGCATCCTCATTGCCGACTACTACATCGTGCGCAAGCAGCGCATCGACGTGGACGCGCTCTACACCATGAGCCCCAAGGGCGAGTACTGGTACAGCGGCGGCTACAACCCGAAGGCGATCCAGGCGCTGGTGCCGTCGGCCATCGTGCCCATTCTTTGCGTGATGGTGCCGACGCTGCGCGGCGCCGCCAACTATGCGTGGTTCATCGGCATGGGCCTGGGCTTCATCCTGTATGCGCTGCTGAACCGCAACAGCAAGACCTGAAACACTGAAAGAGAAAGAAAGGGACCGCGCCGTGCGCATCAAGATCATCAACCCCAACACCACCTGGAGCATGACCGAGAAGATCGGCGCTTGCGCCCGCGCGGTGGCGCACAGCGGCACCGAGATCGTGGCGGTGAGCCCGGGCATGGGCCCGGTTTCCATCGAGAGCCACTACGACGAGGCGCTGGCCGTGCCGGGGTTGCTGCAGGAGATTGCGGCAGGCGAGCGCGACGGCATCGACGGCTACGTGATCGCCTGTTTCGGCGACCCGGGCCTGAAAGCCGCGCGCGAACTGGCGAGCGGCCCGGTGGTCGGCATCGCCGAGGCGGCGATGCACCTGGCCAGCATGCTCGGCAGCCGCTTCAGCGTGGTGACCACGCTGGGACGCACCATGGGGCAGGCCTGGCACCTGGCCGAGATCTACGGCATGGAGCGCTTCTGCGCCAACGTGCGCGCCTGCGAACTGCCTGTGCTCGAACTCGAGGAACCCGGCTCGCGGGCCCGCGAGCGCATCGTCGACGAATGCCGGCTCGCCCTCGAACAAGACGGCTCCGACTGCATCGTGCTCGGCTGCGCAGGCATGACCGACCTGTGCGCGCACATCGAGCAGCTGCTGGGCGTGCCTGTGATCGACGGCGTGGCCGCCGGCACCAAGCTCATCGAATCGCTCGTGGCGCTGAAACTGCGCACCAGCAAGCGCGGCGAGCTGGCAAAGCCCCTGCCGAAGCCCATCATTGGGGCGCTGGAAGGCTTCACCCTGCCGCGCTAGGCCACAATCCGCGCATGCCCCGCGCCAGTTCCAAACCTCCCGTTTCCGACACCTCCTCCGCCGCAGCCGCGCCGCCCGACGACGGCGCCGCGCCGGCGGACAAGCAAAGCTCCATCGAGAGCATCGCCAACGACATCGCCACCGCCATCGTCGAGAAGCGCCTGCCGCCCGGCACCTGGCTGCGCGAAGAGGCGCTGGGCCGCGTCTATTCGGTGAGCCGCACCAAGGTGCGCGCCGCGCTGCTGATGCTGTCGAAGGACAAGCTCATCGAGATGATCCCCGACAAGGGCGCCTTCGTCTGCCAGCCCACCGTGGAAGAAGCACGCGAGGTGTTCGCGGTGCGCCGCATCCTCGAGAGCGAGGTGGTGCGCCTCTTCATCGCCAATGCACGGCCGCGCGACTACCAGGTGCTCGAGCAGCACGTCAAGTTCGAGCGCACCACGCTCCGCCAGACCACCACCATGGGCACCGTGCGCGAGAAGCTCCTGGGCGACTTCCACGTGGCACTGGCCGAGGCCACGGGCAACCGCACGCTGGCCGAACTGGTGCGCGAGCTGGTCGCGCGCAGCTCGCTGATCGCGATGCTGTACCACTCGTCGAACGACCCGCACTGCTCGTCCGACGAGCACGCCGAGTTCCTGCGGCTGTGCCGCAAGGGCGACCCGGAGGCCGCGGTGAAGAGCATGATCGAACACCTCGAGCGCATCGAGGCCAGCCTCTCGCTGGACACAGACAAGCCCGACCGCCAGCTCGACCTGGTGAAGGCGCTGCTGGCCTGAGGGTGAAGCCATGCGCCACGGGAGCACCCCGAACCCAGCGAGCCTGGGCACGGCCCTGCGCCGGATGCGCCTGCTGCGCGGCATCAAGCAAACGCATTTCGCACAACTGATGGGCGTGAACCAGGCGACGGTGTCGCGCTGGGAGCGCGGGCAGCTTGCGCTGTCCGCCGCGCAGCAGGCCGCGGCGCACCGGCTGCTGGCCGCGTCGCCGTCGCGCCAGGCCGAGTGGCGCGCCGATGCGGCGGAATTCATGGGGCGTTCGCTGATCGTCTACGCCTCGGCAGAAATCCTCGCGGCCGAAGCCACACTCGACGGGCTGGGCTGGCACGCGGGCGACCTGTCGTCGCTGGAGATTGCCACCGGAGCCAATGCCGACCCGGTCATTCCGATCGTGTCGGGCCGCGTGCTGTGGGAGCGCATTGCACTGGCCGACGGGTGCGCGGGACGCATCGTCACCACGATCGCCTGAGCGCAGACGCCCGATCCACGCATAACTTATGCGTGGACGCCCTCAACGTCGGCCGATAGTCTTGCGGCCATGACCACTTTGATCACCGGCAGCGCCGGCCACCTCGGCGAAGCCCTGATGCGCACGCTGCGCGCGGCTTCGCAAGACGCACGGGGCATCGACATCACGCCCTCCCCCTTCACCGACCGCGCAGGTTCCATCACCGACCGCGCCTTCGTGCGCGACTGCATGCGCAGCGTGCGCACGGTCATCCATGCGGCCACGCTGCACAAGCCTCACGTGGGCACGCACAGCCTGCAGGAGTTCGTCGACACCAACATCACGGGCACGCTGGTGCTCCTCGAAGAAGCGGTGGCGGCCGGTGTCGAGGCCTTCGTGTTCACCAGCACCACCAGCACCTTCGGCTCGGCGCTCACGCCCGCCGGAGGCATGCCGGCAGCCTGGATCACGGAAGGCGTGACGCCGATCCCGAAGAACATCTACGGCGTGACCAAGACCTCCGCCGAAAGCCTGTGCGAGCTGTTCCACCGCAAGCAGCGCCTGCCCGTGATCGTGCTGAAGACTTCGCGCTTCTTTCCCGAGGACGACGACGATGCCACCGCGCGCAGCCTCCATTCATTGGAGAACGCGCAGGCCAATGAGCTGCTGCATCGCCGCGTCGACATCGAGGACGTGGTCGATGCCCACCTGCTGGCGGCCAAGCGAGCACCGGCCATCGGCTTCGGCCGCTACATCGTCTCGGCCACCACGCCCTTCACGCAAGACGACCTGCCGATGCTGCGCGAAAGCGCACCGCGTGTGCTGAACCGGCTGTTTCCAGAATGCGAAGCGCTCTATGCCGGGCAGGGATGGAAGCTGCCCGCGCAGCTCGACCGCGTCTACGTGAATGCGCTGGCGCGGCGCGAGCTGGGCTGGCAGCCGCGCCATGACTTCGCGCATGTGCTGCGGTGCCTGCGCGAAGGCCGCGACTTCCGCAGCCAGCTGGCGCGCGACGTGGGCAGCAAGGGCTACCACCGCGAGGTGTTTGGCGAAGGGCCGTACCCCGTCGCCTGAGCGACTGCCGGCGGAATGAACCCGGCCTGCTTCGGGTTTTTCCGGGTCAAGATTGTCGCATAAGTTGTATACAGTTTCGCGTACACATTGAGGCATGCGCCGTGGCAAGCCGCGCCGCCCCAGCCTCTTCCCTTGCGCAGCAGGAGACAACGATGACGGCCGACGCCACACTTTCCCAAGTCCATCCCGTGGATCAGCGCTTGCCTTCGGGCAAGCTCGCGGCCCTCGGATTGCAGCATGTGCTGGTGATGTATGCGGGGGCCGTCGCGGTGCCGCTGATCGTCGGGCGCGCGCTCAAGCTCTCGCCCGACGAGGTCGCCCTGCTGATCTCGGCCGACCTGTTCTGCTGCGGCATCGCCACGCTGATCCAGGCGCTCGGCGCCACGCAATGGTTCGGCATCAAGCTGCCGGTGATGATGGGCGTGACCTTCGCGTCGGTCGCTCCGATGGTGGCCATCGCCAACGCCAACCCGGGCCAGAACGGAGCCCAGCTGCTGTTCGGCTCGATCATCGGCGCGGGCGTGGTGTCGATACTGATCGCGCCGCTGGTGAGCCGCATGCTGCGCTTCTTTCCGCCGGTGGTCACGGGCACGATCATCGCCGTCATCGGCATCAGCCTGATGCGCGTGGGCATCAACTGGATCTTCGGCAACCCGGTGGGCCCGACGGCGCCCGCGCTGGTCGACCCGGTGTATGCCAAGTGGCTCGCCGAGGTGACGTCGCCGGGCAGCTCCATTCCGGCCGTGCCCAAGGGCTTCGCGATCATGCCGACGGTGCCCAACCCCAAGTACGCGGATCTTTCAGGCTTCGGCGTGGCAGCGCTGGTGCTGGTGTCGATCCTGCTGATCGTCAAATACGCCAAGGGCTTCATCGCCAACATCTCGGTGCTGCTGGGCATCGTGATCGGCGCCGTGGTGGCGTCCATTACCGGCCTCATGACCTACGAGAAGGTGGGCAAGGCCGCGTGGGTCGATGTCGTGCTGCCCTTTCATTTCGGCATGCCGCAGTTCGACCCGATCCTGATCCTCACCATGACGCTCATCATGATCGTGGTGATGATCGAATCGACCGGCATGTTCCTCGCGCTCGGCGAGATGACCGGCCGCAGGATCGAGCAGAAAGACCTGGCCCGCGGCCTGCGCACCGACGGCCTGGGCACGCTGATCGGCGGCATCTTCAACACCTTCCCGTACACCAGCTTCTCGCAGAACGTGGGCCTCGTGGCCGTCACCGGCATCAAGAGCCGCTACGTCTGCGTGGCGGGCGGCGTGATCCTCATCGTGCTGGGCCTGCTGCCGAAGATGGCCGCGCTGGTGGAGTCGCTGCCCACCGTGGTGCTTGGCGGCGCGGGCCTCGTGATGTTCGGCATGGTGGCCGCCACCGGCATCCGCATCCTGTCGGGCGTGGACTTCAAGACCAACCGCCACAACGCGATGATCGTCGCGGTGTCGATCGGCATCGGCATGATTCCGCTGATCGCACCCAACTTCAAGCAATGGATGCCGCACGCCATTCACTCGCTGATCGAGTCGGGCATCCTGCTGGCGTCGATTGCCGCCGTGCTGCTGAACCTGTTCCTCAACGGCGCGAAGCACGACGAGCAGGCCGTGATTGCCGCGGCCAAGCAGGCCGAGGCGCACTGAGCCTTCCTTCCCGGGTCAGATCATCGCCAGCGGCCCCTTGCGCCGCGGCGGCGGGTGCAGGCGGTCGATTTCTTCCAGGGTTGCCGCGTCGAGCTTCAACGCCGCGGCGGCCAGGTTTTCCTTCAGGTGTTCGGCGCGTACCGCCTTCGGGATCGCCGCCACGCCGGGCCGCGCGATCACCGCGGCCAGCGCCAGTTGAGCGGCTGTCACGCCGAGACGCGCAGCCAGTTCCCCCAACGCCTTGTCACCCGCCAGCGCACCCTGGTCGATCGGGCTGTAGGCCATCAGCGGCATGCCGCGCTCGCGCTGCCAGGGCAGCAGGCTGAACTCGGGCCCGCGCTCGCCCAGCGACAGGTACACCTGGTTGGCCGCGCAGCCCGGCCCGCTGCCGGCGAGCGGCTCCAGCTCTTCCATGTCGTCGATGTCGAAGTTGCTCACGCCCCAGTGGGCGATGCGGCCGTCGGCCACCAGCGACTGCATCGCGGCGACGGTGTCGCGCAGCGGGTGGTTGCCGCGCCAGTGCAGCAGGTAGAGGTCGATGGCGTCGAGCCCCAGCCGCTTCAGGCTGCGTTCGCAGGCCTCGCGCGTGCCGCGCCGACTCGCGTTGTGCGGGTAGACCTTGCTGACGATGAAAAGCGCATCGCGCCGCACGTCACCCGCGCGCAGCGCCTCGGCAACGGCCTGGCCCACGACGGTTTCTGCGCCGCCTTCGCCGTACATCTCGGCGGTGTCGATGAGCCGGTAGCCCAGGGCGATGGCCTCGCGCACGGCGGCGACTTCGGCCGCGCGGCGGCTTGCATCCTCGCCCATGCGCCAGGTACCCAGGCCGAGTACCGGCATCTCGCCGCCGGTGGGAAGTGAAAGTGTTCGCATCGGCACATGGTAGATGCGGCCGATACCCCTGTCAGCCTGCCGACAACGGCAGCCACACGGTCGCCAGCAGCCCTCGCCCGTCTTCGCCCGCCTCCAGAATGATCTGTCCGTGGTGCCTGTCGAGCACCGACTTCACGATCGCCAGCCCCAGCCCGCTGCCCGACTGCGTCTGGTCGGGGTTGCGGAAGAAGCGGTCGAACACCCGCTCGCGCAGCGCCGGTGGAATGCCCGGGCCCTGGTCGACCACGCGAAGCACCGCGCGTGCGCCATCGCGGCCGACATGCACACTGACTGTGCCGCCCCCGGGGCTGTACTTGACGGCGTTCTCCACCAGGTTGCTCACCATCGAAATCAGGCTCTCGCGCTCGCCGAACACCGGCACCGGGCCTTCGTCATCCACCGCAAAGTCGAACTTCACGCCGCGCGCCTGCGCCAGCGGCCCGAGCAGCGCGATGCGCTCACGCGCCAAGGCGTCGAGCGCAAGCGCTTCAGGCAAGGCGTTCTGCGGCACCTCGTCACTGCGCATCAGCTGCTGCAACTGCCCGACCAGCCGCGTCGCGCGGTCATTGCTGCGCAGCAGGTTGGCCATGAGCTCGCGCTGGCCCTCGTCGTTCGTCTGCGCCCTCAGCGCCTCGACGTTCACGCGCATCGCCTCGAGCGGTGTCTGAAGTTCATTGGCCGCGTCGGCGATCAGCCCGCGTTCGCGCACACCGCGGTCGCGCACGCTGCGCAGCAGGCCGTTGATGCTGCGCACCATCGGCCGCAGTTCCTTGTGCTGCGGCTCGAACGACAGCGGCGTGAGGTCGGCGGGGCCGCGCTCGGCGGTCTCCCGCGTCACCTGTCGCCACGGCCTCAGGGCGAGCAGCACGGCCAGCCATGCGGGGAACACCAGAAACGGCAGGCTGATGAGCAAGGGCAGGAAGTAGTAGCTGCGGTCGTCGGCGTTGAAGTACAGCCGCAGGAACTTGGGCTCGGCCAGCATCACGCGGGTGTCGAGCACCGGCGAGACCATGGTCCGCGCGCGCAGCGACCGTTCGCCCAGGCGGATGATCTCCACCTTGCCGATGGTCTGGTTGATGATCGGCGGCACCGATGCGCTCGAGTTGTAGATGAGCCTGCCGCGCTGCCACACCTGCATGACCGGCGCCTTGTCCTCGTCGGACGTGAAGTCGCCCGAGGTCTCGAGCAGCGCCATGTCGAAGGCGCGCAGCGTGGCTTGCTGGCGGTCCGGCGAGTCCGCGAGATTCCGCGCGGCGGCGATGATGCAGGCAAAGAGGCTGTCGTAGCGCACGAGCTCGGGAAAGCGGTTGGAGTCGTGCAGGAACAGGCCGACGATGCAGGCCCACAGCAGCCCGACCACCGAAACCTGCGCCAGCAGCAATCGCCTCAGCAGCGAGGGCTGGACCCAGCGCCGCCAACGTTGCCCGAGCGCGTGCCGCCACCCCGCATGCATGGCGGCGCCCGCGCCGGGGCCGGCGTTGTCCTGGACAGGCAAAGAATTCATGTGTTTCCTGGCGGCCCCTCCCTGGGGATCGGGTGCCGCGAGCGGCCGAAGTATCTGCCGGGTCTGGACGCCGGAATTCAGCAAGCCTTCATGAAGCTGCCTGCGGGCTCTCCAGCGGCCTGAAGCGGCGCGCCGAGCCTTCTAATTTTTAGAAGTCAAAGACATTCCCGTGACACCGAAATCGTTTTCCACGCAAGCAAACCGCCTCGCGTTGCCTTCTGATTTTGTCAACACTGAGTGGGTGCCAACCCCGACCTCTCGCATGGCCGCGGCTCCTAGAATTTTTCAGCGGCCTTGCGTCACGAGCGCGCTCGCCCCATCGAAACGAATTTGGAACAGGTTGAGTCAATGCAGAAAAAGCACAGGATTGCCGTCATTCCCGGAGACGGCATCGGCGTCGAGGTCATGCCCGAAGGTTTGCGCGTGCTCGACGCGGTCGGGCGCCGTTTCGGCATCGACTTCTCTTACGACCACTTCGACTGGGGCTCCGACCACTACGTGCGCACCGGCCTGATGATGCCGGCAGACTGGGCCGACAAGATCCAGGGCCATGACGCCATCTACTTCGGCGCGGTGGGCGCGCCCGACAAGGTGCCCGACCACATCGCCGTGTGGGGCCTGCTCATCAAGATCCGCCGCGACTTCGACCAGTACGTGAACCTGCGCCCCGTGCGCCTGATGCCCGGCGTGCCCGGACCGCTGGCGCACCGCAAGCCCGGCGACATCGACTTCCTGGTGGTGCGCGAGAACACCGAGGGCGAGTACACCTCCGTGGGCGGGCGCCTGTTCGAGGGCACGCCGCGCGAAATGGCGATCCAGGAAGCGGTGTTCACGCGCGTCGGCGTGGACCGCATCATCGAATACGCATTCGAGCTGGCCAGCCGCCGCCCGCGCAAGAACCTGGTGGCCGCGACCAAGTCGAACGGCATCTCGGTGACCATGCCCTACTGGGACGAGCGCCTGGCCGAGATCGCCAAGCGCCATCCGGACATCGCGACCAGCAAGTACCACATCGACATCCTGTGCGCGCACTTCGTGCAGCACCCCGACTGGTTCGACGTGGTGGTGGCCTCCAACCTGTTCGGAGACATCCTGTCCGACCTGGGCCCGGCCTGCACCGGCACCATCGGCATCGCGCCGAGCGCCAACCTGAACCCGGAGCGCAAGTTCCCGTCGCTGTTCGAGCCGGTGCACGGCTCGGCGCCCGACATCGCGGGCAAGAGCATCGCCAACCCGATCGGCCAGATCTGGTCGGCCGCGCTGATGCTCGACCACCTGGGCAACAACGACCCCGTGTACGCACAGGCTTCGGCCGCCGTCATCTCGGCCATCGAGACGGTGCTGAGCGAAGGCCCGCGCACGCGCGACATGGGCGGCACCGCGAACACCGTGGACGTGGGCCGCGCGATCGCCGACTGCATCTCGGCATGACGACGAGCCCCTCATCCCTTTGCGGCCGGGGACACTGAGATGGGCCTGTTCCTGCTGAAGCGCACGCTGACGCTGATCGGCACGCTGGTCGGCGCGTCGATCATCGTGTTCCTGGTGCTGGAGATTCTTCCGGGCAACGCGGCACAGATGCTGATGGGGCCGGATGCCTCGCCCGAAGCGGTGGCGGCGCTGGCCACCAAGCTGGGCCTCGACCTGCCCGCATGGACACGCTACTGGCACTGGATCGGCGGCCTGCTCACCGGCAACCTGGGCGACAGCTACGCCTACAGCTCGCCGGTGCTCGACCTGATCCTCGAGCGCCTGGCGCTCACCATGCCGCTGGCGCTGCTGGCGATGTTCTTCACCACGGTCATCGCGCTGCTGGTGGGCGTGACGGCCGCGGCGCGCCACAACAAGCTCGGCGACGTCGGCCTGATGGGCATGGCCCAGGTCGGCATCGCCATTCCCAATTTCTGGTTCGCGATCCTGCTGATCCTCGTGTTCTCGGTGAAGCTGCAGTGGTTCTCCGCCGGCGGCTTCGAGGGCTGGGGCGACGGCTTTTTCTCGGGCATCAAGTCGCTGCTGCTGCCTGCCATGTCGCTTGCGGTGGTGCAGGCCGCGATCCTCGCGCGCATCACGCGCTCGGCAGTGCTGGAGGTGATGCGCGAAGACTTCGTGCGCACCGCGCGGGCCAAGGGCGTTTCGCAGCGCATGGTGCTCTGGACGCACGTGCTGCGCAACGCCATGATCCCCGTCATCACGGTGATGGGCATGCAGTTCTCGGAGCTGCTGGCCGGCACCATCGTGGTGGAGAACGTGTTCTATCTTCCCGGCTTGGGCCGGCTGATCTTCCAGGCCATCAGCAACCGCGACCTGATCGTGGTGCGCAACTGCGTGATGCTGCTCGCGGCCATGGTGGTCATCGTGAATTTCGTGGTCGACGTGCTCTATGCCGTCATCGACCCGCGCATCAAGGCCAGCGACATATGAACGCCATCACGGCCCCGGCCCCCAGCGCCGCGGCGCTCAAGCTACCCGGTTTCTGGCAACGCGCGGTGAAGCACCGCAGCTTCGTCATCGGCGGCGTGCTGGCCGCGCTGCTGCTCGTCGCGGCGCTGGTGTCCTTCGTGTGGACGCCGTGGTCGCCGTATGCGATGGACATGGCGAACAAGATGCAGGCCCCGACGGGCTCGCACTGGCTGGGCACCGATGCATTCGGGCGTGACGTGGCCTCTCTGCTGCTGGTGGGTGCGCGCGCATCCATCCTGGTCGGCATCATTGCCGTGGGCATCGGCCTGGTGGTCGGCACCGCGCTGGGCCTGCTCGCGGCGGCCAAACGCGGCTGGGCCGAAGAAGCGGTGATGCGCCTGTCGGACTTCACGCTGGCCTTCCCCGCGATTCTCTCGGCCATCATGATGACCGCCGTGTTCGGCGCGGGCATCGTGAATGCCATCGTCGCGATCGGCATCTACAACATCCCGACCTTCGCGCGCATCACGCGCGCATCGGCCAACGCCATCTGGTCGCGCGAATACGTGGCCGCGGCGCGCGCCTGCGGCAAGGGCTCCTTTGCCATCACCATGCAGCACGTGCTGCCGAACATCTCGGCCGTGCTGATCGTGCAGATCACGATCCGCTTCGCCATCGCCATCCTCGCGGAAGCGGCGCTCTCGTACCTCGGCCTCGGCACGCAGCCGCCGCAGCCGTCGTGGGGCCGCATGCTCAGCGAAGCGCAGACCCTGATGTTCCAGCAGCCGCTGCTGGCGGTTTTCCCCGGCATGGCGATCGCGCTGGCGGTGCTGGGCCTGAACCTGCTGGGCGACGGCCTGCGCGACCTGCTCGATCCGCGCCTCGCCCGCGCACGCTGAGACCACGATGCCACTCCTCGAAGTCAACAACCTCCAGATCGGCCTGCAGACCCAGCGCGGCCCGGCGCAGGCCGTGCGCGGCATCTCGTTCTCGCTGGAGCGCGGCGAAACGCTGGGCATCGTCGGCGAGTCGGGCTGCGGCAAGTCGATCACCGTGATGTCGCTCATGGGCCTGCTGCCCTCCAGCGCGCAGGTCACCGGCAGCATCAAGCTCGACGGGCAGGAACTCGTCGGCCTGCCGGAAAAGCAGATGTGCCAGATCCGCGGCAACCGCATCGGCATGATCTTCCAGGAACCGATGACGGCGCTGAACCCGGTGCACACCATCGCGCGCCAGGTCGGCGAGCCGCTGCAGCTGCATCGCGGGCTGACCAAGGCGCAGGCCCGCAAGGAAGCTCTGGGCCTGCTCGACCGCGTGGGCATTCCCGACGCGGCTTCGCGCCTCGACGCCTACCCGCACCAGTTCTCCGGCGGCCAGCGCCAGCGCATCGGCATCGCGATGGCCTTGGCCTGCGGCCCCGACCTGCTGATTGCCGACGAGCCCACCACCGCGCTCGACGTGACCATCCAGAAGCAGGTGCTCGACCTGATCCAGGGCCTGGTCCAGGAAATGGGCATGGCGATGATCCTGATCTCGCACGACCTCGGCGTGATCGCCAACAGCGTGAAGCGCATGCTGGTGATGTACGGCGGCAGCGCGGTCGAAAGCGGCCCGACCGACACCGTCTTCGCGGGCCGCGCGCACCCCTACACGCGCGGCCTGTTCGCGGCGCGCCCCGCCATCGGCGCGGTGCGCGCGGGCCGGCTGCCGACCATCCTGGGCAGCGTGCCGGAGCTGGTCGACATGCCGCGCGGCTGCGCCTTCGCGGGCCGCTGCGCCCACACCATCGACCTGTGCCAGAGCACGCGGCCCCAGGCCACGCTGCTGCCGAACGACCACACGGTGCGCTGCCTGCGGCTTGGCGAGATCGCCGCGCTGAACGCCAAGGCCGCCGCCCTCCCCGCATGAGCCAGTCCACCAACGCCGGCCAGCCCCTGCTGGCCGTGAAGAACCTCTACCGCCACTACGCGCTGCCGCGAGAAAAGCTGTTCGGCCCGCCGCCGACGGTGAAGGCGCTCAACGGCGTGAGCTTCGACGTGCACGCCGGCAAGAGCATGGGCATCGTCGGCGAATCGGGCTCGGGCAAGTCGACCATCGCGCGGCTGGTAATGGCGCTGGACACGCCCACATCAGGCACCGTCTCGCTCGAAGGCCGCGACCTGCATGCGCTGTCGAAGGAAGCGCTGCGCACGGCGCGGCGCGATTTCCAGATGGTGTTCCAGGACCCCTACGGTTCGCTCGACCCTCGCCAGACCGTGGCGCGCATCGTGGCCGAGCCGCTGGAGGCGCTGGCCGAGACCAGCCGCGCCGAGCAGCGCGAGCGCGCATCGGAAGCACTTGCCGCCGTCGGCCTGCGCACCACCGACATGGACAAGTACCCGCACGAGTTCTCGGGCGGGCAGCGCCAGCGCATCGCCATTGCACGCGCGCTCATCACACGTCCCAAGCTCATCGTGGCCGACGAGCCGGTGAGCGCGCTCGACGTGTCGGTGCAGGCCCAGGTGCTCAACCTGATGCAGGACCTGCAGCAGCAGTTCGGCATCAGCTACCTGCTCATCAGCCACGACCTCGCGGTGGTCAACCACCTGTGCGACGAAGTCTGCGTGGTCTTCAAGGGCCGCATCGTGGAGCGAGGCCGCCCGGCCGACCTGTTCGCGCATGCGCAGCACGAATACACGCGCACGCTGCTGTCCGCCGTGCTGCACACGCCGTCGCGCTAGGCGACGCCGGTTCTCAGTTTCATCCTCACCTCCAGGAACTATCGAATGTTGAAGCGACGCACACTCATGACTTCCGCCATGGCTGCGGCAATCCCGGGGGTCTTCCTGCCCCAGGCACGTGCGCAGGCCGGCAAGAACACGCTGACGATCGGCATGCCGCTCGAGCCGCCGGGCCTGGACCCGACCACCGGCGCCGCATCGGCCATCGCGGAGATCACGCAGTACAACATCTTCGAGACGCTCACCAAGGTGAACGCAGACGGCTCGGTCACGCCGATGCTGGCGGAGAGCTGGTCGTCGTCGCCCGACATGAAGACCTTCGTCTTCAAGCTTCGCAAGGGCGTGCGCTTCGAGAACGACCAGCCCTTCAACGCGCACACCGTGAAGTTCTCGTTCGACCGCGCGGGCGGCGCCAGGAGCACCAACAAGGACAAGCGCTTCTTCAGCGAGATCGGCACCGTGGCGCTCGACGAGTACACGGTGGGCGTCAACAGCACGCTGCCCAACCCCGACCTGCCGTTCATGCTGGGGCAGTCGACCGCCTGCATCGTCGAGCCCAAGAGCGCCGACACCAATGCCACCGCGCCGGTGGGCACCGGCCCGTACAAGCTGAGCGCGTGGCAGCGCGGCGCCTCCTGCACGCTGGTCAAGTCGCCGAGCTACCGCGACCCGAGCCTCGCGAAGGTCCCGAAGTTCGTGTTCCGCTTCATGTCGGACACGGCCGCGCAGACCGCCGCGCTGATGGCCAGCGACATCGACATCTTCCCGCGCGCGGGCACCCGCTCGGTCGCGCAGTTCAAAGGCAACCCGCGCTTCCAGGTGATTGAAGTGGGCACGCGCGGCAAGGTGATCCTGACCATCAACAACCGCAAGAAGCCGCTGGACGACGTGCGCGTGCGCCGCGCCATCCTGGCGGCCATCGACCGCAACGCAATCATCCAGGGCGCGGCGGACGGCTTCGGCAAGCCCATCGGCAGCCATTACGCCATGGGCGCGCCGGGCTTCGTCGACACCACGGCGATGAACCCCTTCGACATCGAGAAAGCGAAGAAGCTGCTGGCCGAAGCCGGCGTGAAGACGCCGCTCGAACTGCGCCTGCAACTGCCTCCGCCCTCGTATGCACGCCAGGGCGGCGAGATGATCGCAGCGCAGCTGGCGCAGATCGGCATCAACGTGAAGATCCAGAACGTGGAATGGGCCCAGTGGCTCAGCGGCACCTTCGGCGGCGCGCACGATTTCGACCTGACGATGGTCGCGCACGTGGAGCCCTTCGACCTGGTGAAGTACACCGAGCCCGATTACTACTGGGGCTACGACTCGAAGAAGTTCCGCGACCTGTTCGTCACGATTCAGAACGAAGAGAACAAGAAGCGCCGCGCCGACCTGCTGGCCGACGCCCAGCGCATGCTGGCCACCGATGCGGTCAACGGCTTCCTCTACCAGGCGGTCTTCCCGACCATCGCGCGCAAGGAAGTGAAGGGCCTGTGGCCGAGCATGCCGATCGTGGTGAACGACCTGGCCGCGATTTCGTGGGGCTGATGCGATGACGACCAAGCCCCTCTATTCGCTGGGCGTGCAGGAGCTGCACGCGGCCTATGCCGCCAAGGAACTGTCGCCGGTGGAAGTGGCGCGCTCGGTGAACGAGCGCATCGCTGCCTACGAGCCCGAGCTGCACGCAACCTGGCTGTTCCGCCCTGAACTCGCGCTCGAGCAGGCGCGCGCCTCCGAGGCCCGCTGGCTGGCCGGCAAGCCGCGCGGCATGCTCGACGGCGTGCCCGTGACCATCAAGGACAACCTCGCCACCGAAGGCGACCCGATGCCGCTGGGCACCGCCGCCTACGACCTGGTGCCGATGAGCTACGACTCGCCGCCCGCCGCGCGCCTGAAGGAAGACGGCACGGTGCTGGTCGCCAAGACCACCATGCCCGACCTGGGCATGCTGTCGTCGGGCCTGTCGAGCTTTCATGAACTCTCGCGCAACCCGTGGGACGTTTCGCGCACGCCGGGCGGTTCCAGCTCCGGCGCCGGTGCTGCTGCGGCCGCGGGCTACGGCCCGCTGCACGTGGGCACGGACATCGGCGGCTCGCTGCGCCTGCCGGCCAGCTGGTGCGGCATCTACACGCTCAAGCCCAGCTTCGGCCGCATTCCCCTCAGTTCACCCTACATGGGCCGCTGCGCCGGTCCGATGACGCGCACGGTGGCCGACTCGGCGCTGATGATGGCGTCGGTCGCGCAGCCCGACGATCGCGACTACTCGGAGCTGCCGCCGCCGGTCATCGACTGGAACGCCTTCGAGGTCGATCCGTCGTTCCTCAAGGGCAAGCGCGTGGCGCTGCACATGGACGCGGGCTGCGGCCTGCCGCTCGATCCGCAGATCGCCGAGGCGGTGCGCCGCGCGGCGAAGCGCATCGAGGCCGCCGGTGCGCACGTCGAAGAAATCCCGGCCTTCATGACGCCGAAGATGCTGCAGGGCATGGACCACTTCTGGCGCATGCGCTCGTGCATCGACATCCAGGCGATGCCGGCCGACAAGCGCGCGAAGATCCTGCCATACATCCGCGAATGGGCCGAGAGCGCCGCCGGCTTCTCGGGCGCGCACATCTTCGATGCCTACAGCCAGTTCATCGCCACGCGCGCGGCCACGGTCGCCGCAACCAAGGCCTACGACTTCGTCATCTCGCCGGTGTCGCCCAACCTGCCCGCGCCGGCCGACCACGCCTCGCCGACCAACGATCCGATGCTGCCGCTGGAGCACATCGGCTTCACGGTGCCCTACAACATGTCGGAGCAGCCGGCCGCGTCGATCAACTGCGGCTATTCGGCCGAGGGCATGCCCATCGGCCTGCAGATCGCCGGGCGCCGTTTCGACGACCTGGGCGTGCTGCAGTTCAGCCGCGCCTTCGAGCAGATCCGCGAAGCACAGAAACCCTGGCCGGAACCCAAGTGATCCGCCACAAGGAGACATCGACCCCATGAACGCCACCCACTACATCGACGGCCGCCGCGTGGCGTCCGAAGGCAACGCCACCATCGACGTGATCGACCCGAGCGACGGCAGCAAGTTCGGCGAGATCGCACGCGGCACCGCCGCCGACATCGATACCGCCGTGCGCGCGGCGCGCCGGGCCATGGGCGACAACTTCGACGGTCCCTGGGGCGAGATGACGGCGCTGCAGCGCGGGCGCCTGCTCGGCAAGCTCGGCGCCGCCGTCATGGCGCACCACGAGGAGCTGGCCCAGCTCGAAGCCCGCGACACCGGCAAGGCACTGCGCGTGGCGCGCAACGACGCGACCGCGCTGGCCCGCTACATGGAGTACTACGCCGGCGCCTGCGACAAGCTGCATGGCGACACGCTGCCGTACGAACGCGGCTACACGGTGCTGACGGTGCGCATCCCGCACGGCGTGACGGGCCACATCATTCCCTGGAACTACCCGATGCAGATCGCGGGCCGCAGCGTGGGTGCGTCGCTCGCCGCCGGCAACGCCTGCGTGGTGAAGCCGGCCGAAGACGCCAGCCTGTCGCTGCTGCGGCTCGCCGAGCTTGCGACCGAGGTCGGCTTCCCGGCCGGCGCACTCAACGTGGTGACGGGCTACGGCAAGGAAGCCGGCGCGGCGCTGTGCGCGCACCCGGGCATCGACCACATCTCCTTCACCGGCTCGACCATGACCGGCCGCAGCGTGGGCCTGGCCGCCGCCGAGCGCCACTGCCCGGTGACGCTGGAGCTGGGCGGCAAGTCGCCGCAGATCGTGTTCGCCGACGCCGACCTGGACGCGGCCGAGCCGGTGCTGCTCAACGCCATCATCCAGAACGCGGGCCAGACCTGCTCGGCCGGCAGCCGCGTGCTGGTGGAACAGTCGGTCTACGAAGAATTGGTGCAGCGGCTCGCGAAGCGCTTCATTGCCGTGCGCGCGGGCACGCCCGCCGAAGACCTGGACATGGGCCCGCTCATCAACGAAAAGCAGTTCCGCCAGGTGCGCGACATGGTCTCGACGGCCGAAGCCGCGGGCCTGAAGGTGGCGGCGCGCGGCACGGTGTCGCCCAACGCACCGTCCAGCGGCTACTACCAGGAGGCCGTGCTGTTCCGCGATGTGCCACACGACAGCGATCTGGCGCAGCGAGAGATCTTCGGTCCTGTGCTGGTCGTGACGCCCTTCGCCGACGAGGCGGAGGCGGTGCGCCTGGCCAACGGCACGGACTTCGGCCTGGTGGCCGGCGTGTGGACCCGCGACGGCGCGCGCCAGCTGCGCATGGCGCACAAGCTGCACTGCGGGCAGGTCTTCGTCAACAATTACGGTGCGGCGGGTGGTGTAGAACTGCCCTTCGGCGGCGTGAAATCCAGCGGCTTCGGCCGCGAAAAGGGCTTCGAAGCCCTGCTCGGATTCACGACCCTCAAGACCATCGCAATCAAGCACGGATGAAGACAACACATGACAACTACTGAACAGCAAACGCCGCGCAAGGTCGGCCTCGTCGGCGTCGGCCTGATGGGCCACGGCATCGCAAGCAACATCGTCAAGCACGGCCACCAGCTGACCGTGCTGGAACACGCGGGCAACCAGCCGATCGACGGTCTGCTGAAGGCCGGCGCCACTTCGGTGAAGGACGTGGCTGCGCTGGCTGCTCAGGTCGACGTGCTGATCCTGTGCGTCACCGGCACGCCGCAGGTCGAGGCCGTGATGCTGGGCGACCAAGGCGCACTGTCGGCGCTGCGCCCCGGTACGGTCGTGATCGACTGCTCCACGGCAGTGCCCGCCTCCACCACCAAGGTGGCCGAGGCGGTGAGCGCCAAGGGCGGCAAGTTCATCGACGCGCCCATGACGCGCACCGCCAAGGAGGCGGCCGAAGGGCGCCTGAACCTGCTGGTGGGCGGCGACGCCGAAGTGCTGGCCTCGTGCCTGCCGCTGCTGCGCTGCTTTGCCGAGAACATCACGCACGTGGGCGGCATCGGCGCCGGCCACGCGATGAAACTGCTGCACAACTTCGTGTCGCTGGGCACCGTGGCGCTGCTGTGCGAGGCCGCAGCCTGTGCGGAGCGCGCCGGCGTGAAGCCCGACGTGTTCGTCGATGTGCTCGCCAAGGGCGGCGGCAACGGCGTGGCGCTGGAACGCGTCAAGCCCAAGCTGCTGACGGGCGGCACCGATTCGCTGAAGTTCTCGATGGCGAACGCCAAGAAGGACCTTGGCTACTACAACGACATGGCGGAACAGGCGTCGGCCGGGCACGGCATCGCGCAAGCCGTGGATGCGCTGCTGACGCAAGGTGTCGAGAAATTCGGTCCGGACCGGATGGTGCTGGATCTGGTCGAAGCGTTGCGCTGATTGCCCAGATCGCGTAAGTCCTGGATCTTGTTGGACTCAGCGTGTGTGAATGTGGTGGAGCTGGGGGGATTTGAACCCCCGTCCGCAAGCCTTCATCGCGCAGTTCTACATGTTTAGTGATCTGGTTTAAGTCTCGCTTCCGGAACCGCGCAGTCACACGCTGAACCGGACGCCAGCACCCTATTTTCTCGCCTCGACCCAAGGTACCCGGATCGAAGCCAGCCCATGTAATTATCCTTGCAGCCGGGAGGTCAGGATTGCTCCAGACCCCCTTGCCCAGCCCATCGGCCAACTGTTGCAAGGCTCACTGGCAATTAAGCAGCGAGTGCGAAACGTTCGTCGTTTGCAGTTAGTTTGTTTGAATCTGTTTTACGAGCGCATTCAGCTCGACATGCCCCGCTGCGACTCCGAACCCACGTCGAAACCAGTGCAGCCCCAAGCCACCCATTTTAGGCGCTATTGAGTAACTTCAAGAGCTCCAAGGGCGAAGATATTGAGGCGTCGGCCTTCCACAGGGCCGAATCGGCCTGCGAACCCATGTAGCCGTAGGTGGCGGCAACGGTGCGCATGCCCGCTGCGCGGCCCGCGATGATGTCCCGCTCGTCGTCGCCCACGTACATGCAGGCATCGGAAGGCACGCCGAGTCGGCGCGCGGCTTCATGCAGGGGCTCTGGATGCGGCTTGGCGAACGGCGTGGTGTCGCCGCTGATAACCGCTCCTGCGGTCTCGAAGAGCGGTATGGCGCGCGTGAGCGGGTCGGTGAACCGCATCGACTTGTTGGTCACGACACCCCATGGAAGCCCCTGCTCGCGCAGTGCTTCGATCAACGCATGAACGCCGTCGAACACCTGCGTATTGAGCAGCATGCGGCGCTCGTAGGTCACGAAGAACTCTTCGCGCAATTCATCGAACTCGGGCGACTCCGGCGTGATGCCGAAGGCCACGCCAAGCATGCCCCGCGCACCGGCCCCGGCCATCGGTCGGTATCTTTCGAGCGGATACGACGCCAAGCCGCGATCGGTACGCATCTTGTCGGCTGCCGCGCCCAGGTCGGGTGCGCTGTCGATCAGCGTGCCGTCGAGGTCAAACAGCACCGCTTTCGTCTTCAGCCCGCTGCTCATGCCGGAGTGCCCGGCTTCCGGGTGGCGAACATGTAGTTGACACTGGTGTCGCCGCTGAGCCAGTAGCGCCGCGTCAACGGGTTGTGCTCCATGCCCCGGGTGTGCCGCAGGTCGAGCCCGGCTGCCCGGCAATAGGCGGCCAGTTCGCTAGGGCGAATCAACTTCGCGTACTCATGCGTCCCACGCGGCAGCATGCCAAGCACGTATTCGGCGCCCACTATGGCCAGCATGAAAGACTTCAGGTTTCGGTTGATGGTCGAGAAGAACACCCATCCACCCGGCTTCACCAGATCCGCGCAGGCCTGGATCACCGATGCCGGTTGCGGCACATGCTCGAGCATTTCCATGCAAGTGACGACATCGAAACTGCCCGGCTGCTCGGCTGCCAGCGCCTCGGCGCTGATCTCGCGGTACTTCACGCCGCGCGTGCCGGCTTCGAGCGCATGAAGTTGCGCCACCTTGAGCGCCTTGCCGGCCAGGTCGATGCCCAGAACTTCCGCGCCCTTGCGAGCCATCGAATCGGCCAGGATGCCACCGCCGCAGCCGATATCGAGCACCCGGCGCTGCGAAATAGGCGCAATACCGTCGATCCATTCCAGGCGCAATGGATTGATTTCGTGCAATGGTCGGAATTCGCTTTCCAAATCCCACCAACGGTGCGCGAGTTCTGAAAACTTGGCCAGTTCGGCCGGATCGGCATTCACGTTTTCTGTCATGCAGCGATTATGAAACGAGCCATGCCCGACAACACCGAGCAAGGCTTTGCTGAATGAGCGAATGCCAATTCGACAGACATAAAAAAACCCCGCCGTAGCGGGGTTTTCATGATCGATGGAATCGATTGATTAGTTGGCGCGGGTGCCGACCACTTCGATTTCCACGCGACGGTTCTTGGCGCGACCTTCCTTGGTCTTGTTGTCAGCCACAGGCTGCGACTTGCCCTTGCCTTCGGTGTAGACGCGGTTGCGTTCGATGCCCTTCGAGACCAGGAAGGCCTTGACGGCTTCGGCGCGACGGACCGACAGACGCTGGTTGTAGGCAACCGTACCGATCGAGTCGGTGTGGCCCACAGCGATGATCACTTCGAGGTTCACACCACGGATCTTCTCGACCAAGTCGGTCAGCTTCGCACGGCCTTCAGGCTTCAGAACCGACTTGTCGAAGTCGAAGAAGGCGTCAGCAGCGAAGGTCACCTTGTTGGCGGCCACGACCGGGGGAGCCGGGGGAACCGGAGCAGCAGGCGTAGGAGCCGTAGCGACAGGAGCAGCAGGAACCAGAGCACCGTCGCAACCAGCGGCAGCCGTTGCGGGCGTCCAGTTGGCATCGCGCCAGCACAGTTCGTTCGTGCCGTTCTTCCAGACCAGTTCGCCGGTGCCGTTTTGCCAGTTGTCGATCGTAGGACCGCCGTCCGCAGCGGTGACACGGGTCTGCGCGCCGGCGGCAGTGGCGAGCGCAGCGACTGCAAACATCATCGCCACTTTATTCAGTTTCTTCATGGTTCTCCTCTTGGGGAAAAAGCCGCAGCCGCGCTGCGAATCAAGGACGCTTTAAGTGACCACCACCCAAAACGTTGAGGCGATTGTGCCATAGGGTCTTTGGCAAACAGGCCGCAGGACGGCCCCGAAGCGTAGGACGGAGGCGGAATAGAGGCCTTGTGTTGCGGCGGTGCGACACCCCTCACAGCGTAAAATTTCACCTTCCTGCCGCCAGCACCTCGTTCATGACCTCCTTCGCAAAAGAAACCCTGCCCATCAGTCTTGAAGAGGAAATGCGCAGCAGCTATCTCGATTACGCCATGAGCGTGATCGTCGGCCGAGCGCTTCCCGACGCCCGTGACGGCCTCAAGCCAGTACACCGGCGCGTGCTCTATGCGATGCACGAACTCAACAACGACTGGAACCGGCCGTACAAGAAGTCCGCCCGTATCGTCGGTGACGTGATCGGTAAGTACCACCCGCACGGCGACCAGTCGGTCTACGACACCATCGTCCGGCTGGCCCAGGACTTCTCCATGCGCCACATGCTGGTCGACGGCCAGGGCAACTTCGGGTCGGTCGATGGAGACAACGCGGCCGCAATGCGTTATACGGAAATCCGGCTGGCCAAAATTGCGCACGAAATGCTGGCCGATATCGACAAGGAAACTGTCGACTTCCAGGACAATTACGACGGTTCCGAAAAAGAGCCGAAGGTGCTGCCGAGCCAGCTGCCCAATTTGCTTGTGAATGGCTCGGGCGGTATTGCGGTCGGCATGGCCACCAATATCCCGCCGCACAACCTGAACGAGGTCGTCGACGCCTGCCTCTACCTGCTTCGCAACCCCGAAGCCTCCATCGACGAATTGATGGAAATCGTGCCGGCGCCCGACTTCCCCACCGCCGGCATCATCTACGGCATCAACGGCGTGAAGGACGGCTACCGCACCGGCCGCGGCAAGGTCGTGATGCGCGCCAAGTGCCACTTCGAGGACATCGACCGCGGCCAGCGCCAGGCGATCATCGTCGACGAGCTCCCCTACCAGGTCAACAAGAAGACGCTGCAGGAGCGCATGGCCGAGCTGGTGCACGAGAAGAAGATCGAAGGCATCAGCCACATCCAGGACGAGTCCGACAAGTCGGGCATGCGCCTGGTGATCGAGCTCAAGCGCGGCGAAGTGCCCGAGGTCGTGCTCAACAACCTCTACAAGCAGACGCAGCTGCAGGACACCTTCGGCATCAACATGGTGGCGCTGGTCGACGGGCAGCCCAAGCTGTGCAACCTGAAGGACCTGATCCAGGTCTTCCTGCAACACCGCCGCGAAGTGGTCACGCGCCGCACCGTCTTCAACCTGCGCAAGGCACGCGAGCGCGGCCATGTGCTCGAAGGCCTGGCAGTGGCGCTGGCGAACATCGACGAGTTCATCCGCATCATCCGCGAATCGCCCACGCCGCCGGTCGCCAAGGCCGAGCTCATGACGCGCAGCTGGGACAGCAAGCTGGTGCGCGAGATGCTCACGCGCTCGCGCGCCGACGGCGGCGTGATCAACGCCGACGACTACCGCCCCGAGGGCCTCGAGCGCCAGTACGGCATGGGCGGCGACGGCCTCTATCGCCTCTCGGACACGCAAGCCCAGGAAATCCTGCAGATGCGCCTGCAGCGCCTGACCGGCCTCGAGCAGGACAAGATCGTGGCCGAGTACAAGGACGTCATGGCCGAGATCGACGACCTGCTCGACATCCTGGCCAAGCCCGAGCGCGTCTCGACCATCATCGGCGACGAGCTGGGCACCATCAAGCAGGAGTTCGGCCAGTCGAAGGTTGGCGCGCGCCGCAGCCTGGTAGAGCACAGCGCCTACGACCTCTCGACCGAAGACCTGATCACGCCGACCGACATGGTGGTGACGCTCTCGCACAGCGGCTACATCAAGAGCCAGCCGCTGGGCGAGTACCGCGCCCAGAAGCGCGGCGGCCGCGGCAAGCAGGCCACGGCCACCAAGGAAGACGACTGGATCGACCAGCTCTTCATCGCCAACACGCACGACTACATCCTGTGCTTCTCGAACCGCGGCAGGCTGTACTGGCTCAAGGTGTGGGAAGTGCCTGCGGGTTCGCGCGGCTCGCGCGGCCGTCCGATCGTCAACATGTTCCCGCTGCAGGAAGGCGAGAAGATCAACGTCGCCCTCGCCCTCACCGGTGAAAAGCGCACCTTCCCGGCCGACCAGTACGTGTTCATGGCAACCTCGATGGGCACCGTGAAAAAGACCGCGCTCGACGAGTTCAACAACCCGCGCAAGGGCGGCATCATTGCCGTGAACCTGGACGAGGGCGACTACCTGATCGGCGCCGCCCTGACCGACGGCAAGCACGACGTGATGCTCTTCAGCGACGGCGGCAAGGCCGTGCGCTTCGACGAGGAAGACGTCCGCCCGCTGGGCCGCAACGCGCGTGGCGTGCGGGGCATGTCGCTCGACCCGGGCCAGGGCGTGATCGCCATGCTGGTGGCCGAGGACGAGCAGCAAAGCGTGCTCACCGCGACCGAAAACGGTTACGGAAAACGCACAAGCATTACGGAATACACGCGCCACGGCCGCGGAACCAAAGGCATGATCGCGATTCAACAGAGTGAGCGCAACGGCAAAGTCGTTGCCGCCACACTCGTGCATTCGGATGATGAGATCATGCTCATTACCGACAAGGGCGTGCTTGTACGCACGCGGGTTGCCGAGATTCGCGAACTGGGTCGTGCGACGCAAGGCGTCACGCTGATCGGACTCGACGAAGGCGCCAAACTCAGCGGGCTGCAACGTATCGTCGAAAACGACGCGAATGGCGAAACCGAGCCTGACGCGGACGATACTTCCTCATCTTCAACGGAGAATCCTCAGTGAAAAAAATCAAACTCGCACTTCTGACGGTCGCCCTGGCCAGCAGTTCGATGGCCGCAATGGCCCAGGACAAGGCCACGCTCATCAAGCAGTTCATCGACATCCAGCGTCCCGGCATCGAATCGCTGGCGCGCGGCCTGGTCGAGCAATCGAGCGCTCCGATCGCACAGGCGGGTTCGCAGTACCTGCAGACGCAGGTGCCGGAAGCAAAGCGCGAGTCTGCCGCCAAGGCTGCCGACGCCGAGCTGAAGAAATACTTCGACGACGCCTACCCGATCGTGCGCGACAAGGCAGTGCAGCTGGCTCCTGGTGCCCTGACCCCGCTGCTCGAGCAGAACTTCAGCGAAGACGAGCTCAAGCAACTGCTGGCCTGGATCAACTCGCCCCTGAGCAAGAAGTACCAGGAGCTGAACCCGAAGATGCAGACCGCACTGACGGAAAAGCTGGTGGCCGACACGCGCGCCACCATCGAACCGAAGATGCGCGCACTCGACGAGAACGTCGCCAAGGCCCTCGGCGCCCCGACCGATGCCGCCGCCCCCGCCGCCAAGGCCCCGGCCAAGGCACCAGCCAAGAAGTAAAGCAACGTGACCCAGCAGCAGACGCCGGCCGGCAAGCGCCCCTACAACTTTTCGGCCGGCCCGGCTGCCATGCCGGAGGCGGTGCTGCAACGCGCCGCCTCCGAAATGCTCGACTGGCACGGCAGCGGCATGAGCGTGATGGAAATGAGCCATCGCGGCAAGGAATTCGGCTCGATCTGCACGCAGGCCGAAGCCGACATCCGCACGCTGCTGGCCGTGCCCTCCAATTTCCACATCCTGTTCATGCAGGGTGGCGGCCTCGGCGAGAACGCCATCGTTCCGCTGAACCTGTCGCGCGGCAAGACCGCCGACTTCGTCATTACCGGCAGCTGGAGCACCAAGTCGCACAAGGAAGCGCAGCGCTACTGCACAGCGCGCGTGGTCGCCAGCAATGCCGACGACCAGCACACCAGATTGCCCGATCCCGCGACCTGGCAGCTGTCCAAGGACGCCTCGTACGTGCATGTGTGCTCCAACGAGACCATCAACGGCATCGAGTTCCAGCAGCTGCCCGACCTGGCGGCGCTGGGCAGCAATGCCCCGCTGGTCATCGATTTCTCGTCGCACGTCGCCTCGCGCAGCGTCGACTGGAGCCGCGTGGGCCTGGCCTTCGGCGGCGCGCAGAAGAACCTCGGCCCGGCCGGCCTGACGATCGTCGTCGTGCGCGACGACCTGCTCGGCCACGCGCTCGAGATCTGCCCGAGCGCGTTCAACTACAAGACCGTGGCCGACAACAACTCCATGTACAACACCCCGCCGACCTGGGGCATCTACATGGCGGGGCTCACGTTCCAGTGGCTGCTGCAGCAAACGGAAGGCGGCCTCACGGGCGTCGCGGCCATCGAGCAGCGCAACATCGCCAAGGCGAAGCTGCTGTACGACTACATCGACGGCTCCGACTTCTACGCCAACCGCATCGACCCCAACTGCCGCTCGCGCATGAACGTGCCGTTCTTCCTGGCGGACGAAGGGCGCAACGAAGCCTTCCTGGCCGGTGCGCGCGAAGCCGGGCTGCTGCAGCTCAAGGGGCACAAGTCGGTCGGCGGCATGCGCGCCAGCATTTACAACGCCATGCCGCTGGAAGGGGTGCAGGCGCTGGTGGGCTACATGCGAGAATTCGAGCGATCGCATGCCTAGGCGCATGCTCCGCTCAGTTGCCCGCACCGATGACCGCCTCCGCCCCCACACCACCCTCTTCACCTTCCGATAACTCCGAGAGCCTGGCCGATCTGCGCGTGCAGATCGACTCGCTCGACCAGCGCCTGCTCAGCCTGCTCAACGAGCGGGCCCACGTGGCCGAGCTGGTCGGCGAGGTCAAGAAGCGCGAGGGCACGCCGTTCTTCCGCCCCGATCGCGTGGCGCAGGTCATCGACAAGATGCAGAAGAGCAACGGCGGTCCGCTCAAGGATCTCCACGTGGCGGCCATCTGGCGCGAAATCATGTCGGCCTGCCTGGCGCTCGAATCGCCGCAGCGCGTCGCCGTGCTGGGCCCCGAGGGCACCTTCTGCGAACAGGCTGCCATCGAATATTTCGGCGGCGCCGCCGACCTGATCTACTGCGCCAGCTTCGACGAGGTGTTCCACGCCACGGCCGCCGGCAGCGCCCAGTACGGCGTGGTCGGCGTCGAGAACTCGACCGAAGGCGTGGTCACGCGCTCGCTCGACCTGTTCCTGCACTCGCCCACCCATGTCGTCGGCGAAGTCAGCCTGCTGGTGCGCCACCACCTCCTGCGCAGCAGCAACTCGCTCGAAGGCGTGGAAGCCGTGCTGGCCCATCCGCAGGCGCTGGCCCAGTGCCAGACCTGGCTGTCCAAGCACCTCCCGAATGCCGAACGGCGCGCCGTGTCGAGCAACGCCGAGGGCGCCCGCCTCGCGTCGACCAACCCGGCCTGGGCCGCGCTGGCCGGCGAACGCGCCGCCACCCGCTTCGGCCTGCACATCGTGGCGCACGCCATCCAGGACGACTCCTACAACCGCACCCGCTTCTCCGTCATCTGCCTGCCGCAGACGCTGGCCATGCCGCCGGCCTCGGGCCGCGACTGCACCAGCCTGATCGTCTCGGTGCCTAACCGGCCCGGCGCGGTGCACGACCTGCTGGTTCCGCTGAAGGCCAACAACGTGTCGATGACCCGCTTCGAGTCGCGCCCCGCGCGCACCGGCCAGTGGGAGTACTACTTCTACATCGACCTCGACGGCCACCCCTCGCAGCCCAACGTGGCCGCGGCCCTGGCCGAACTGCGCGGACTCTGCGCCTTCTACAAGGTGCTGGGCGCCTACCCCGTCAAGTCCTGAGCGGCAGGCAGACACACAGCATGTTCGAACAACTGGGACTGATCGGCTGCGGCCTGATGGGCGGCTCCTTCGCGCTCGCGCTCAAGCGCGCGAAGCTGGTGAAACGCGTGGTGGGCTACAGCAAGTCGCCCTCCACCACCGAGCGGGCACGCCAGCTCGGCGTGATCGACGTGGCGGCGCCTTCGGCGCTGCTGGCGGTGTCGGGCGCCGACATCGTGCTGCTGGCGGTGCCGGTGGCCGCATCGGAAGCCACGTTCAAGGCCATCCGCCATGGCATCGCAAGCGAAACGCTCGTGATGGACGTCGGCTCGACCAAGGGCGACGTGATCGAAGCCGCCCGCAACGGGCTGCAGCGCCAGTTCGCGAATTTCGTGCCGGCACACCCGATCGCGGGCAAGGAACTGTCGGGCATCGAGCATGCCGAGGCCTCGCTCTTCAACGGCCGCCAAGTCGTGCTGACCCCTGTGAAGACCACGCTGCGCTCCAACGTGCAGCGGGCCTCGCAGGTGTGGAGCGGCATCGGCGCGCATGTGGTCACCATGACGCACGAAGAGCACGACGCCGCCTTCGCCGCCGTGAGCCACCTGCCGCACCTGCTGGCCTTCGCATACACCAACGCCATCGCCAGCCAGCCCCAGGGCGACCGCTTCCTGAGCCTCGCGGGCCCGGGCTTCCGCGATTTCTCGCGCATTGCCGCAAGCGACCCGGTGATGTGGCGCGACGTGCTGCTGGCCAACCGCGAACAGGTGCTGCAGCAGTCGCAGGCTTTTCGCAAGGCGCTGCAAGACCTCGAGGCACTGATGACGGCGGGCGACCTGCAAGGGCTGGAGCAATCCATCGCCACCGCCAGCAAGGCCCGCGCGGCCTGGAAGCCGGCCACCGACACCTCGTCTCAGCAGCAGGACAACTGAGATGTTCTCGACCACCTTCCTCGACCTGCCGGCCCTCGCGGGCGCGGCCGGCACGGTGCGGCTGCCGGGCTCCAAGAGCATCTCCAACCGCGTGCTGCTGCTGGCGGCGCTCGCCAGCGGCACCACCACCATCCACGACCTGCTCGATTCCGACGACACGCGCGTGATGCTCACCGCGCTGCGCGCGCTCGGCTGCGGCATCGATCCGGACGGCAACACCCTGCGCATCGCCGGCCTCGGCGGCCAGCTCCAGCCCAGCGAGACGCTGCTGCCGCTGTTCCTCGGCAACGCCGGTACCGCGATGCGTCCGCTGACGGCGGCGCTGTCGCTGCTGGGCGGCGAGTTCGAGCTCAGCGGCGTGCCGCGCATGCACGAGCGCCCGATCGGCGACCTGGTCGACGCACTGACCCAGCTCGGCTGCCGCATCGACTACCTCGGCAACCCCGGCTACCCGCCGCTGCGCATCCACCCGGTGCCGCACGGCGAACTGGCACTCGACGCGCCGATCCGCGTGCGGGGCGACGTGTCGAGCCAGTTCCTGACCGCGCTGCTGCTGGCGTTGCCGCTGGCTGCCGCCAACGACATCGTGATCGAGGTGGTCGGCGAGCTGATCTCCAAGCCCTACATCGAGATCACGCTGAACCTGCTGGCGCGCTTCGGCATCCATGTGCGCCGCGACGGCTGGGAACGCTTCACCATTCCTGCCGGCAGCCAGTACAGCTCGCCCGGCGACATCCACGTCGAGGCCGATGCTTCTTCCGCCAGCTATTTCATAGCACTGGGCGCCATCGCGACCGGCGTTTCCGGCAGGAACGGCATCCGCATCGAGGGCGTGGGCGCCGATTCGATCCAGGGCGACATCCGCTTCATCGACGCAGCCCGCCAGATGGGCGCGCAGGTCGACAGCGGCCCCAACTGGCTCGAAGTGCGCCGCGGCGCCTGGCCGCTCAAGGCCATCGACATCGACGCCAACCACATCCCCGACGCGGCGATGACGCTGGCCGTCATGGCGCTGTATGCCGACGGCCCGACCACGCTGCGCAACATCGCGAGCTGGCGCGTGAAGGAAACCGACCGCATCGACGCCATGGCCAACGAGCTGAAGAAGCTCGGCGCCGCCGTCGAGGCCGGGCCGGACTTCATCCGCGTGCACCCGTTGGCACAGGCCGGCTGGCGTCCCGCGAGCATCCACACCTACGACGACCACCGCGTGGCCATGTGCTTCTCGCTCGCGGCGTTCAACCCGGCGGGCGTGCCGGTGCGCATCCTCGATCCGCATTGCGTCGCCAAGACCTTCCCCGACTATTTCGAGACCCTGTTCTCGGTGGCCGAGGCCACGGAGGTGCCGGTGATCTGCATCGACGGCCCGACCGCCTCCGGCAAAGGCACGCTGGCGGCCGAAGTGGCGCGGCTGCTGGGCTACCACTACCTCGATTCGGGCTCGCTCTATCGCGTGACAGGCCTGGCCATGCGCCGCGCCGGCCTGAGCGCCGACGCCCAGCACGAAGCGCAGATCGCCGCCCTCGCCGCCGGCCTGCCCCTGCAATTCACCGAGGGCAAGGTGCTGCTGGCCGGCGAAGACGTCAGCGACGAGATCCGCACCGAGGCGGCCGGCATGGACGCCTCCCGCGTCTCCACGCTGCCCGCCGTGCGCGCGGCGCTGCTGGCCCTGCAGCAGCGTTTTCGCCAGTTGCCCGGGCTGGTGGCCGACGGCCGCGACATGGGCACCGTGATCTTCCCCGACGCGGCGCTCAAGGTGTTCCTCACGGCCAGCGCCGCCGAGCGCGCCGAACGGCGCCATAAGCAGTTGATTTCAAAGGGTATTTCGACTACACTCGACAGTCTTCGCTCCGACTTGGAAGCGCGTGACGCCCGGGATTCCTCCCGCAGCGTCGCCCCCCTCAAGCCGGCGCACGACGCCCGCCACCTCGACAACTCCCAGCTGTCCATCGAGCAATCGATCGACCAGGTGTTGGACTGGTGGCAGCAAGTACAGCCTTTCAAGTCCGCTTGAAAAGCTGGCGCCAGACGGAATATCCAAAGGCGCATACCGCTCCAGCAGGCTCTCTTCGCGCGACAGCGCACCGGCCTGCTGGTTGTTCAACCAACCCGGGTTTATATCCAAAAAGCCCACAAAACCGCCGTCTACAGACCCACAGCAGCCGCACGCAATTTCGCATGAGCGCCTGCCAACCCTGCCTGACGGAAGGAACCATAAATGTCTGAATCTTTTGCCGACCTATTCGAAGAGTCCCTGAAGCGTTCCGAAATGCGCACCGGCGAGGTCATCACGGCCGAAGTCGTGCGTGTCGAACACAACCACGTCGTCGTCAACGCCGGTCTGAAGTCCGAAGCGTATGTGCCGATCGAAGAGTTCAAGAACGACAAGGGCGAACTCGAAGTTCAGGCCGGCGATTTCGTTTCCGTTGCCATCGGCAGCGTTGAAAACGGCTACGGCGACACCATCCTCTCGCGCGACACCGCCAAGCGTCTGGCTTCGTGGCTCGCCCTGGAGAAGGCACTGGAATCGGGCGACTTCGTCACCGGCACCACCAGCGGCAAGGTCAAGGGCGGCCTCACGGTCCTGGTCAACGGCATCCGCGCGTTCCTGCCGGGCTCGCTGATCGACACGCGTCCGATCAAGGACCTGACCCCGTACGAGAACAAGACCCTCGAATTCAAGGTCATCAAGCTCGACCGCAAGCGCAACAACGTCGTGCTGTCGCGCCGTGCCGTGGTCGAAGCCAGCATGGGCGAAGAACGCGCCAAGCTGATGGAAACGCTGAAGGAAGGCGCAGTCGTGCGCGGCGTGGTCAAGAACATCACCGAATACGGTGCGTTCGTGGACCTCGGCGGCATCGACGGCCTGCTGCACATCACCGACATGGCATGGCGCCGTGTCCGCCACCCGAGCGAAGTCGTTCAGGCCGGCCAGGAAATCACCGCCAAGATCCTCAAGTTCGACACCGAGAAGAACCGTGTCTCGCTGGGTCTCAAGCAAATGGGCGACGACCCGTGGATGGGCGTTTCGCGCCGCTACCCGCAATCGACCCGCCTGTTCGGCAAGGTCACGAACATTGCCGACTACGGCGCGTTCGTCGAACTCGAACCCGGCATCGAAGGCCTGGTGCACGTCTCCGAAATGGACTGGACCAACAAGAACATCGCTCCGAACAAGATCGTCTCGCTGGGCGACGAAGTCGAAGTCATGGTCCTGGAAATCGACGAAGACAAGCGCCGCATCAGCCTGGGCATGAAGCAGTGCAAGGCCAACCCGTGGCAAGAGTTCGCCCAGAACACGAAGCGTGGCGACCGCGTCAAGGGCCCGATCAAGTCGATCACCGACTTCGGCGTGTTCGTGGGTCTGGCTGCCGGCATCGACGGCCTGGTTCACCTCTCGGACCTCTCGTGGAACGAAGCCGGCGAAACCGCCGTTCGCAACTACAAGAAGGGCCAGGAAGTCGAAGCGATCGTGCTGGCAGTCGACGTCGACCGCGAGCGCATCTCGCTGGGCATCAAGCAGCTCGACAGCGACCCGTTCACCACGTTCACCACCGTGAACGACAAGGGCCAGATCGTGACCGGCAAGGTCAAGACGGTGGACGCCCGCGGCGCTGAAATCGACCTCGGCGAAGACATCATCGGCTACCTGCGTGCTTCGGAAATCTCGCGCGACCGCGTCGAAGATGCCCGCAACGTGCTGAAGGAAGGCGACGAAGTCACCGCCATCGTCGTGAATGTGGATCGCAAGACCCGCAACATCCAGCTGTCGATCAAGCAGAAGGACATGGTCGACGAACAAGGCGCCATGGCCAGCCTGAGCCAGCAGTCGGCACGCGAAAACGCGGGCACGACCAGCCTGGGCGCACTGCTGCGCGCCAAGCTCGACAACAGCGACAACAAGTAAGCTGAGTCCGGAGACAGAGCAGGCCCTGGGGCCGCTCTGTCTTTTTTTTCGTCCACGTTTTTGTTTGGCCCATGACCCGCTCAGACCTCGTCGAAGAACTCGCAGCCCGCTTTGCGCAACTGACGCACCGCGACGCCGAATACGCCGTCAAGACCATCCTCGACGCGATGAGCGACGCACTGGTGCGCGGGCACCGCATCGAAATCCGTGGCTTCGGCAGCTTCTCGGTCAACCGCCGTCCGCCGCGCATCGGCCGCAACCCGCGTTCGGGCGAGAGCGTGCAGATTCCCGAAAAACGAGTGCCGCACTTCAAGCCCGGCAAGGCGCTGCGCGAAGCCGTGGATGCAAAGACGGCCGAGCTCGACGCGGACAAGGAAGCCAAGGCCCGCAAGGCCTGACGCACGGACGATCAGAATGCCTGCAAACGTAGAATGCTCCCGGCAACGGGAACGGCTATGAAATACCTCCTGTGGCTGCTCAAGGCAGCCATTTTTTTTACGCTATTCGCCTTCGCGCTGAACAACCAGCACGACGCGACCGTCTATTTCTTCTTCGGCACCTACTGGCGCGCACCACTGGTGCTCGTCGTGCTCGCGGCCTTTGCCGGCGGGCTCGTGGTGGGTGCGCTCGGCATGCTGCCGGGCTGGTGGAAACACCGTACCGCGGCGGCGCAGTTGCCTGCAGTCCCCGCCGAAGCACCGTCCCCCGCGGCATCGGCGGCCGTGGCCGCTCCTGCAGCGGCCCAGCCCACTTCCGCCCCCGAC
>NZ_JBXASW010000038.1:0-58826 GCF_058809745.1 Variovorax sp. MPBD4-3 | reverse complement strand
CTTCGCCATCCGTGAAGGCGGCCGCACCGTGGGTTCGGGCGTCGTTGCCAAGATCCTCGACATCTAAGCCGGACGCAAAGGAATCACCATGGCAACCAAGCAAAAAATCCGCATCCGCCTGAAGGCGTTCGACTACAAGCTGATCGACCAATCGGCAGCCGAAATCGTTGACACCGCCAAGCGTACCGGCGCGATCGTCAAGGGCCCCGTGCCCCTGCCGACCCGCATGAAGCGTTTCGACATCCTGCGTTCGCCGCACGTCAACAAGACGTCGCGCGACCAGCTGGAAATCCGCACGCACCAGCGCCTGATGGACATCGTCGACCCGACCGACAAGACCGTGGACGCGCTGATGAAGCTCGACCTGCCGGCCGGCGTGGACGTCGAGATCAAGCTGCAGTAAGAAGAAGCACGACACTCGTCGTGTTTTCAGCAAGGCCCGCCCGCAGAAATGCAGGCGGGCTTTGTGCTTTTCTGCCCAGATATGGCATCCTCGCGCGGCGGCAACTCCGGCGTATCGACCGGAGGCTGAAACGAGGGCAGCACCAGTCATGAACTACAAGTTCTCTTATGCGTTTGCGTCGGCATGCGTTGCAACGGCGTTGCTGGCTGGCTGCGGCGGCGGCGGTGGAGGAGGGGGAGGCGGTGGCGTGGGCGTGTTGCCTTTTCTGCCGCCGGTGAGCGCGGGTCCAGTTACCCTGACGGGCACGGCCACCTATGAATCCGTTCCCAATCCGAACGGCAACCTCGTGTATGCATCCACGTCCGTCAAGCCTGTGCGAGGCGCGTCGCTGGAGGTGGTCGATGCCGCCACTTCTGCGCAACTCGCGGTCGCCACGACCGACGACAACGGTGCGTATTCGGTGAGCGTGCCGGCGAATGCAACCGTGATCGTGCGCGTGAGGGCCCAGTTGACCCGCACCGCACCCGGCGCGGCCTGGGATGTCAGCGTGCGCGACAACACCCAGGGCAACGCCTTGTATTCGATGCAGACGGCGGCGTTCTCGTCGGGCACTGCGGCATCGACCCGCGACCTGCGGGCGGCAACCGGCTGGGACGGTTCCAGGTATGCCTCGCAGCGTGTGGCGGCGCCCTTTGCAATCCTCGACACGGTATACACGGCAATGCAGAAGGTGCTGTCGGTCGCGCCCGCTACGTCTTTCCCGTCGTTGCGCGTGTACTGGAGCCCCAACAACGCACCATCGCCCGGCAACCCGGCGCTGGGCCAGATCACCACCACCTACTTCGTCAGCAAGAGCACCGGCCGCGAGATCTACGTGCTGGGCAAGGAAGGCGTCGACACCGACGAATTCGACTCGCCGGTGATCGCGCACGAATGGGGGCACTACTACCAGTCGTCCTTCAGCCGCGACGACTCGCCGGGCGGGGAGCATTCGGGCAGCGACCGGGTCGACCGCCGGCTGGCGTTCTCGGAAGGGTGGGGCAATGCCTGGTCGGGCATTGCGCTGGACCGAAGCACCTACGTGGATTCCCGCGGCCCCGGCCAGGCGACCGATTCCATATCGGTGGACCTGCGGGCCGGTCCATCGACCAATCCCGGCTGGTACCGGGAGGTTTCGATCCAGTCCATTCTCTGGAACCTGAACCAGCAGGTCGGATTCAAGCCGATCAACGACGCGATGACGAGCTTCCAGTTCCGCAGTGCGACGCCCGTCACGTCGATCCACCTGTTCTCCTCGGTGTTCAATGCGGTCGCCCCGGGGAGCGCGCCCGCGCTGAAAACCCTGCTCGCGGGGCAGGGCATCACGTCCACCGATGCCTACGGCGTCGGTGAAACGAGCGATGACAGTGCTGCCGCCACGCCGGTTCCCGGCGTGCTGCCGTTGTACACGCCCGTGGCGGTCGGCGTTCTGGCGTCCAACGTTGCCTGCATCTCCAACGTGGCAGGTACCGTCAACAAGCTCGGCAACATTTCGTACCTTGCCTTCAATGCACCTGCGAGCCGCGACTACACGATCCAGCTCACCGGAGGGAGCGGCCTGCCGAACTTCGACCTCTTCAAGGGCGGATTGATCGCGAGGAGCAGCAACAAGGTCAGCCTGGGCGCCGGTGACTACGTTCTTGCGGTGCGCGACGATGCGCCGGTGTCCGGCGCGAACAATCTGCCGCCAAGGTGTTTCTCCGTTCTCGTTCAATAGGAAGGCTCGCCATGAACATCCGCACCCATTCGACGATGGCGCTGGCATGGCTTGCGCTGGCAACGGCGTCGGCGCCAGTCCTGGCCGATGGCATGCCGGGCTCGCGAGGCGCCAGGCAGTCGGCGGCCCAGCCCGTGGTCACCGCGTCCAGAAAGTCCAACGACTCCGGCATCACGTTGCAGTACCAATTCAGCGGCAATCCCCAGGTGGGCAAGCCGACGGCCATCACCCTGCAGTTCGATGGCGTCACCAGCCCCGACGGCGCGACCGTGCGCCTGAGCCCGGACGCGGGGCTGACGTTGTCGGGCAGCAACACGCTGACTTTGTCGCCAGGCGCACGTACCAGCGCCACCGTCACGGTGGTGAGCGACCGCGAAGGCATCGCCTATCTGAACGTCTTCATCGCGCAGGGCAACGCGCGCAGCGCCATCTCCATTCCTGTGCAGACCGGCTCGGACGCGCCCTCCATGAAGCCGGCGGGCGAGGTGAAGGCCGTCCCCGGCGGCGAAAAGATCATCTCGCTGCCCGCTCAATAAGCGGGAAACCTGCGTTCGAGCCCCTGAACAAGGGGCCTGAACGGCCGCTTGCATGGCCCGCGCATCGCGGGCTATAATCGCTGGCTCTGCCCTTGTTGCGTCCGCAAGGCGCCATGCGGGCAGAGATTTATCAACCTTCTTCCGTAGCCGGAGAAATCTGGCAAACGCTGTTGCCAATTGAAGTGGCAGTGGCGGAAGAGGATTTCCATTTTTGGAGAAAACATATGAGTCTGAGCAACTCCCTCGGGTTGCTGGGCCGCAAGGTGGGGATGATGCGTCTCTTCACCGATGACGGGGACGCAGTTCCTGTCACGGTGGTGGATGTGTCCAACAACCGTGTGACCCAGATCAAGTCCCAAGAGACCGATGGCTACGTCGCCCTGCAAGTGACGTTCGGTTCGCGCAAAGCATCGCGCGTGACCAAGCCCGAAGCCGGCCACCTCGCCAAGGCGGGTGTCGAAGCAGGCGAAATCATCCAGGAATTCCGCGTTACCGCCGATACCGCAGGTCAGCACAAGGCTGGCGGCGTGATCGCCGTGAACAGCGTTTTCACCGTGGGCCAGAAGGTGGACGTGCAAGGCACCTCCATCGGCAAGGGCTACGCTGGCACGATCAAGCGTCACAACATGAGCTCGCAACGCGCGTCGCACGGTAACAGCCGTTCGCACAACGTTCCCGGCTCGATCGGTATGGCACAAGACCCCGGTCGCGTGTTCCCCGGCAAGCGCATGACGGGCCACCTCGGCGACGTCACCCGCACGACGCAAAACCTCGACGTGTTCCGCATCGACGAAGCACGCCAACTGCTGCTCATCAAGGGCGCGATCCCGGGTTCGAAGGGTGGCTTCGTCACCGTGCGTCCCGCCATCAAGGCCAAGCCGCAAGCGGCTGAAGGAGCGAAGTAATGCAACTCGAACTCCTGAACGAACAAGGCCAGGCCGCGTCGAAGTACGACGCCCCCGAGACCGTGTTCGGCCGTGACTACAACGAAGACCTGGTCCACCAGATCGTCGTTGCATTCCAGGCCAACGCCCGCCAAGGCACGCGCGCCCAGAAGGACCGCGAACAGGTCAAGCACTCGACCAAGAAGCCTTTCAAGCAAAAGGGAACGGGCCGTGCCCGCGCCGGTATGACGTCCTCGCCGCTGTGGCGCGGGGGTGGTCGCATCTTCCCGAACATGCCTGACGAAAACTTCTCGCAGAAGATCAACAAGAAGATGTACCGCGCCGGCATGGCGTCCATCTTCTCGCAACTCGCTCGCGAAGGCCGTCTGGCCGTGGTCGACTCGATCAAGGTCGATTCGCCCAAGACCAAGCCGCTGGCTGCCCGTTTCAAGGCGATGAATCTCGAGTCCGTGCTCGTGATCGCCGAAGAAGTCGACGAAAACCTGTATCTTGCCTCGCGCAATCTGGTGAACGTTCTCGTGGTCGAACCCCGCTACGCCGATCCGGTGTCGCTGGTTCACTACAAGAAGGTGCTGGTCACCAAGGGTGCCGTCGACAAGCTCAAGGAGATGTTCGCATGAGCCGCGTGAACCCTACCGCCGCTGAACGTACGTTCGAAGAAGGCCGCCTGATGGCGGTGCTGGTCGCTCCGATCGTGTCCGAAAAGGCCACGATGGTCGGCGAGAAGTCGAACGCTGTCACTTTCAAGGTGCTGCAAGACGCCACCAAGCCCGAGATCAAGGCCGCTGTCGAACTGATGTTCAAGGTCGAAGTCCAGGGCGTGTCGGTGCTCAACACCAAGGGCAAGACCAAGCGCTTTGGCAAGTCCATCGGCCGCCGCGACAACGTGCGCAAGGCCTATGTGACCCTGAAGCCGGGTCAAGAGCTCAACCTCGTCGGGGAAGGCGCTTAATCATGGCCGTCATCAAGATGAAACCCACTTCGCCGGGCCAACGCGGCGCGGTGAAGATCTCGCGTGACCACCTGTTCAAGGGTGCTCCTCACGCTCCCCTGCTGGAACCCCAGTTCCAGAAGGCCGGCCGTAACAACAACGGTCACATCACGATCCGTCATCGTGGCGGCGGTGCCAAGCACCACTACCGCGTCGTCGACTTCGTGCGCAACAAGGACGGCATCCCGGCCAAGGTCGAACGCATCGAATACGACCCGAACCGTACCGCCCACATCGCTCTGGTCTGCTACGCCGACGGCGAGCGCCGCTACATCATCGCCCCGCGCGGTCTGGAAGCCGGTGCAACGCTGCTGTCGGGCTCGGAAGCGCCGATCCGCGCCGGCAACACCCTGCCGATCCGCAACATCCCGGTCGGCTCGACGATCCACTGCATCGAACTGCAACCCGGCAAGGGCGCGCAGATCGCTCGTTCGGCCGGTACGTCGGCCACGCTGCTGGCCCGTGAAGGCGTCTACGCCCAGGTCCGCATGCGTTCGGGCGAAGTCCGCCGCATTCACATCGAATGCCGCGCGACCATCGGTGAAGTTGCCAACGAAGAACACAGCCTGCGCCAGCTCGGCAAGGCCGGTGTGAAGCGTCACATGGGTATTCGCCCGACCGTTCGCGGCGTGGTGATGAACCCGGTCGACCACCCGCACGGTGGTGGCGAAGGCAAGACTGGCGAAGGCCGCCATCCTGTCGACCCATGGGGCAACCTGACCAAGGGCTATCGCACCCGTAACAACAAGCGCACGCAGGTCTTCATCGTGTCGCGTCGCAAGAAGTAAGGGATAGCCAATGACTCGCTCTCTCAAAAAGGGTCCGTTCGTCGACCACCACCTCGTGGCCAAGGCCGACAAGGCCGTGACGACCAAGGACAAGAAGCCGATCAAGACCTGGTCGCGCCGCTCGATGGTTCTGCCCGAGTTCATCGGTCTGACCATCGCCGTGCACAACGGCAAGCAACACGTGCCCGTGTACATCACCGACCAGATGGTCGGCCACAAGCTCGGCGAATTTGCGCTCACGCGCACGTTCAAGGGGCACCCCGCGGACAAAAAAGTCCAGAAGAAGTAAGGAACGACCATGTCTGAAACACGTGCAGTCCTCCGCGGTGTCCGCCTGTCGGTCGACAAGGGCCGTCTGGTCGCTGACCTGATCCGCGGCAAGAAGGTCGATCAAGCGCTCAACGTTCTGCAGTTCACGCAGAAGAAGGCCGCTGTGATCATCAAGAAGGTGCTGGAGTCGGCTATCGCCAACGCCGAGCACAACGACGGTGCCGACATCGACGAGCTGAAGGTCAAGACCATCTACGTCGAGCAAGGTGCAACGCTCAAGCGCTTCACCGCGCGGGCCAAGGGTCGCGGCAATCGCATCAGCAAGCCCACGTGCCATGTGTACGTGACGGTTGGCAACTAAGAAGGCCTGGAAGAAATATGGGACAGAAAATCCACCCAACCGGGTTCCGCCTTGCGGTTACCCGTAACTGGTCCAGCCGCTGGTACGCAAGCGACCGCGATTTCGCGGGCATGCTGGCCGAAGACATCAAGGTTCGCGAATACCTGAAGAAGAAGCTGAAGAACGCTTCGGTGTCGCGCGTCATGATCGAACGTCCCGCCAAGAACGCACGCATCACGATCTACTCGGCACGTCCGGGCGTCGTGATCGGCAAGAAGGGCGAAGACATCGAGAACCTCAAGCGCGAACTGGGCAAGCAGCTCGGCGTGCCGGTTGCGGTCAACATCGAAGAAGTGCGCAAGCCCGAAATCGATGCGCAGCTGATCGCCGACAGCATCACGCAGCAGCTCGAAAAGCGGATCATGTTCCGCCGCGCCATGAAGCGTGCCATGCAGAACGCCATGCGTCTGGGTGCCCTGGGCATCAAGATCATGTCGGCTGGCCGCCTGAACGGCATCGAAATCGCTCGTACCGAGTGGTACCGCGAAGGCCGCGTGCCGCTTCACACCCTGCGCGCCGACATCGACTACGGCACCTCGGAAGCCAAGACCACCTACGGCGTCATCGGCGTCAAGGTCTGGGTCTACAAGGGCGACACGCTGGGTCGTAACGACCTGCCGGCCGTCGAAACGCCGCGTCCCGAAGAAGAACGTCGTCCGCGCGGTCCGCGCCGTGACGGTCGCCCTGGCGACCGTCCGGGTGGCGACCGTCGTGGTCCCGGCCCCCGTGCCGGCGGCCGCGGCCCGATCGGTGGCAACACCGCTCCGGCCGATGGCAGCGACAAGCCCGCAGAAGCAACCGGCGGTGCCGGTGCAGACTCGAAACCCGCCGTTAAGCGCGTCCGCAAAGCCGCGCCCGCTGCAGCAGCGGACGGTGCCAAGACCGAGTAATCGGTCGCTCCCGGGCACGCAAGTGCCTGGGGCCCTCACGGAGTAATAAAACATGCTGCAACCTGCACGCAGAAAGTTCCGCAAGGAACAAAAGGGCCGCAACACCGGCATCGCAACCACGGGTAACTCGGTTGCGTTCGGTGACTTCGGTCTCAAATGCACCGACCGCGGCCGCCTCACGGCGCGCCAGATCGAAGCCGCTCGTCGCGCGATTTCGCGTCACGTGAAGCGCGGTGGCCGTATCTGGATCCGCGTGTTCCCGGACAAGCCGATCTCGACCAAGCCCGCAGAAGTGCGGATGGGTAACGGTAAGGGCAACCCCGAGTACTACGTCGCTGAAATCCAGCCTGGCAAGATCGTGTTCGAGATCGTCGGCGTGCCCGAAGAACTCGCCCGCGAAGCGTTCCGCCTGGCCGCCGCCAAGCTTCCGCTGCGTACGACTTTCGTCGCTCGCCAGCTCGGCGCCTGAGAGGAGAACACTTATGGCAACCCGTAAGAAGAAAGAAACCGCGGCTCCGGCCAAGGTGACGAAGGCCGCAACCCTGCGCACGAAGGACGTCGCAGGCCTGCAAGCCGAAATCAAGGATCTGCAGAAGGCCCATTTCGGCCTGCGCATGCAGAAGGCCACGCAACAGCTGTCGAACACCTCGACGCTGCGCGTGACGCGTCGCGACATCGCACGCGCCAAGACCATTCTTGCGCAAAAGCAGCAAGAAACCCAAGCCGCCAAGTAAGGAGTGAACATGACGGAAGCTAAAAAATCCCTCAAGCGCACCTTGATCGGCAAGGTGGTCAGCGACAAGCGTGCCAAGACCGTGACCGTGCTGGTCGAGCGCCGTGTGAAGCACGAGCTCTACGGCAAGATCGTGGCCAAGACGAGCAAGTACCACGCCCATGACGAAAAGGGCGAGTACAAGCTGGGCGACACCATCGAGATCACGGAAAGCCGTCCGATCTCGAAGACCAAGAACTGGGTCGTGACCCGTCTGGTCGAGAAGGCCGTCCTGGTCTGATCAATCATTGGTGCCCCCTGGGGCAACCAATCCGGAAACGGCCCACAATGTGGGCCGTTTTTCTTTTTCTGGAGCACATCGAATGATCAAAGTCGGCGACACCCTTCCCGCGGCCACCCTGCAGGAATATTCCGAAGTCGAGGGCGAGGGCTGCAGCATCGGCCCGAACGCCGTGGACGTGGCCAAGGCTTCGGCCGGCAAGACCATCGCGCTGTTCGCGCTGCCGGGCGCCTTCACGCCCACCTGCTCGGCCAAGCACGTGCCGGGCTACGTGCAGCACTTCGACGACTTCAAGGCTGCCGGCGTGGACGAGATCTGGTGCGTGAGCGTGAACGACGCTTTCGTGATGGGCGCCTGGGCGCGCGACCAGAAGACCGGCGCCAAGGTGCGCATGCTGGCCGACGGCAGCGCCGATTTCGCCAAGGCCACCGGCCTCACGCTCGACCTGACCGGCCGCGGCATGGGTCTGCGCAGCAACCGTTATTCGATGCTCGTGAAGGACGGCAAGGTCGCGACGCTGAACGTCGAAGCGCCGGGCAAGTTCGAAGTGAGCAACGCCGAGACGCTGCTGGCGCAAGCCCGCGGCTGATCCGGCTAGAGATCCACCTTCAGGTAGTGGGCCCCGGCGACGGGGTTGTGATAGTAGGGCGGTACCTCCGCGAAGCCCAGGTCTTCGTAGAGGGCCCGCGCCGACTCCATGTCGTCGAGGGTGTCGAGCAGCACGCAGCCGTAGCCAGAGCTGCGCGCGGCATCGAGGATCGCCTCGGCCAGCTGCCGGCCCAGGCCCAGTCCGCGAAAACCGGGGCGCACGTACAAGCGCTTCATCTCGGCCGCGTTGGCGTAGTCCGCGCTGTCCAGCGGACGCAGCGCGCAGCATCCCGCAACGTGCGCCAGCGTGCCGTCGGCGCGTTTCAAGGTCGGCGCCTGGCGGCCGGCGTCTTCCTTCACGTTGACCGGATCGACCAGCGCCAGCAGCAGCGTGCCGCGCGGCTCGGCATATTCGCCCGGCAGGCCGGCCAGTTCGCCTTCGAAATCCTGGAAGTCGAGGTCGATGCCGAGCGAATTCGCATAGTCGCGGAAGATCGCGCGAACGGCATCGATCTCGTGCGCCTCCTCGGGCGTCAGCAGCACGACGGCGGGCATGGCCGCCAGCGGCAGTGGGCGTGAAACGGAAAAGCTCATATGCGCAACGAAGAAATCCAGTAAGCCACGCCCGCGCAGAGCGCGAACACCACGAGGGCAAACGCGCGCGAGGCCGCATCGTCGCGGCTCGGTGCGACATTGCCTCCGGCGCCGGCGGCGATCAGCTTGTCGCCCGTCACCATCGGCCGCACCAGCCGGCGCCGCTTGACGAGTGCATGGAACAGCACGGCCAGCACGTGCAGGCTCGCGAGCGCTATCACGATCCACTTGCCCCAGGCCTTGTGCCAGCTCGTGGCCAGGCTCACCGTCTCGCTCGAGACAAAGCGCGTGAGCGGTCCGGAGGCCGCGATCTCGTCGTCCGCCGTCAGCCCGGTCGCCACCTGGAGCGCGAGGATGGCCAGCACGGCGAAAACCGACAGGGCGCCCAGCGGGTTGTGCCCGATCAGATGGTCCGGATGCGCCTTCCCGCGCAGGTAGGCGACCACGGAGCCCGGCTGGTAGACGAAGGCCGCGAAGCGCGACCAGCGCCCGCCGACGAAGCCCCAGGCCAGCCGGAACAGCAGCAGCGCGAGCACCGCGTAGCCCAGGCGGAAGTGCCATTCCATGATGCCGTTCAGGCCGGTGCCGATCAGGCCGATCACGGCAATCGCCAGCGCCCAGTGGAAAAGGCGCGTCGGCAGGTCCCAGACCCGGGTGGCCGTGCCGGTGCCGAAGGCCGTTCGAGGGGCGGCCACGGAAGAGTCGGTCATCGAAGGAGGCGCGGAGGGCGCAATGCTGCGGAAGGCGCAGATTAGCAAAGTCCGGACCCTCATTCGCTTCGGGTTGTTGCTATGAGCCCGGCGCCGGCGCGACCTACACTCGCGCCGCGCCGCGCCAGACGGCGTTTCCCCAACGAGGAGCCCCGATGACCCGATTTGCTTCGTTCGCCCTTGCAGCCGCCTGCGCTGCGATGTCCCTGCCCGCCGCGGCCCAGTTCGCCAAGCCCGAGGACGCCATCAAGTACCGCCAGAGCGGACTGTTCGTGATGAGCCAGCATTTCAGCCGTCTCGGCGCCATGGCCAACGGCCGTGCGCCCTACGACGCCGCCGTGGCCGCCGCCAACGCCGAAGTGGTCGCCGACATGGCGAAGCTGCCCTGGGCGGCCTTCGGCCCCGGCACCGAGGGCGGCAAGGCCAGGACCGACGTGTGGAAGGAAGACGCCAAGTTCAAGGAACGGCAGCAGAAGCTGGTCGAAGAGACCGGCAAGCTGCTGGTCGCAGCCAAGGCCGGCAACATCGACGCGCTGAAGACCCAGTTCGGCCCGACCGCCGCGAGCTGCAAGGCGTGCCACGACAGCTTCCGCAACCAGTAAAAACAAAAGGCGCTCCTCGGAGCGCCTTTTTTCTTGTCGCCGGCCGAAGGATCAGGCTTCGGCCAGGAGTTTCTCGATCAGCTTGTGCAGCTCGGCGAAATCGGGCTCGCCCACATAGCGCTTCACGATCTCGCCGCGCTTGTTGACCAGGTAGGTGGTCGGCGTGAGCTTCACGTCGCCCCAGGCCTGCGCCACGCTGCCGGTGTTGTCGATCGCCACCTTGAACGGCAGCTTGCGCGTTTCGGCGAAATTGACGACGTAGCTCGGCGGGTCGTAGCTCATGGCCACTGCCAGCGTGTCGTAGCCCTGGGCCTTGTATTTGTCGTAGGTGGCGATGACCTTGGGCATCTCGCCGACGCAGGTCACGCAGCTCGTGGCCCAGAAGTTGACCAGCGTGACCTTGCCCTTCAGGTCGGCCGTGCTCTTTTTCGAGCCGTCGAGCAGCACGAAGGTCGAGGCCGGGGCGGCGGTGGCGCCGGAGCCGAGGTACACGCCCACGCCGGTGGCCAATGCGATGACGACGGCGGCAGCGGCGATGTATTTTTTCATGGCAGCGTAGAGAGAAGGGCGGCGCGATTTTAGTTCCGCCCGCCCGATCGTGCTTGCGACGCCCCGCCGGCCCCGGGCGGCTCGATAATCGCTCCCCCATGCCGTCGTCGCCCTTTCCATCTTCCTGGCTTGCGTTGGTCGCGGCGGCCCTGCTCGCCGCCTGCAGCCCCACCTTCAACTGGCGCGACGTGCCGGTCGGCGACGCCGGGCTGATCGCGATGCTGCCCTGCAAGGCCGACAAGGCGAACCGTGCCGTGCCGCTCGGTGCCGAATCAGTGCAGGTCGACATGACGGGCTGCGAAGCCGGCGGCGCGACCTTCGCCATCGCGCACGCTTCGGCCAGCGGACCGGCCCAGGCCGAAGCCTGGCTCAATGCGTGGCGCACCGCCACCCGCGCCCAGCTCGGCGGCATGCAGGTGACCGAAACCAGCGCCAGCGTGCAGCGCGCGACCGCCGTGCCGCCGCCGCTGCGGCTCGATGCCCGACCGGCGCAGGCCGGCGCGCCTGTGCAGGTGCTGTGGTTCGCCCAATCGCAGAAAGACGGCACCGTGGCGCTCTACCAGGCCACCGTGCTCGGCAAGCCCTCCGCGGCCGATGCCTCGCAAACCTTCTTCGAAGGCCTGCGCCTCCCGTGAAGCGAGGCTGCTATTGTTTTGATAGCCGCGCGTGCCGCTCGCCCCGGGGCGGCACTGTCCGGTTTGCCGCGCTGCCGCGTTGTGTCATATATCTACATCCACTGGGCGCCCCCGCATAATCGGCGCGTCGTCCTCCGTCCCGCATGAACAGCATCCTCATCATCGCCCACTCACCGTTCGCACATGCGCTGCGGCAGTGCGCGCTGCATGTGTTCCCAGATTGCGAGCAGGCCATCGTCGCGCTCGACGTGTTGCCCAACGTGTCGCCCGAAGAAACGCTGGCCGCCGCGCGCATCACGCTCGCGCAGCAGCTGCACGCGCCCCGCGCGCAGGTGCTGGTGCTGGCCGACGTGTTCGGCGCCACGCCCTGCAACGTGGCGCAGAAGCTGGTGGACGGCGTCCGGTCGCGGCTGGTGGCGGGGGTCAACCTCCCGATGCTGCTGCGCGCCGTCACCTACCGGCACGAACCGCTCGAGACTCTGGTGCAACGGGCCCTGGCCGGCGGCACCGCGGGTGTCATGCAGGTGGCGGCGGCCGCTCCCCAGAACCAGGCGAAGAGAAAGCACAGTGATCAAGAAATCCGTGACCATCAGCAATAAGCTGGGCCTGCATGCACGCGCATCGGCCAAGTTGACCAAGCTCGCAGGCAGCTTTCCCTGCGAGGTCTGGCTCTCGCGCGGCGACCGCCGCATCAATGCCAAGAGCATCATGGGCGTCATGATGCTGGCCGCCGGGCTCGGCTCCACCGTGGAGCTCGAAACCAACGGCCCGCAGGAAGAAGAAGCGATGAACGCCATCGTCCACTTGATGGACGACAAGTTCGGCGAAGGCGAATAAGGACTCTCCCATGACCTTCGCAGTCCACGGCCTCCCTGTCGCCCGTGGCATTGCCATCGGGCGCGCTGTGCTGGTGGTGTCGAGCCGCATCGACGTGGCCCACTACTTCATCAAGCCCGAAGAGATCGAGACCGAGATCGACCGCGTGCGCACCGCGCGCAACGCGGTGGCCGACGAGCTCACCAAGCTGCAGGCCAACGTGGCCCAGATGGGCCCCAACGACGCGCCGCACGAACTGGCGGCGCTGCTCGAGGTGCACCAGATGCTGCTGCAGGACGAGGCCCTGAGCGGCGGCGTCAAGCACTGGATCAGCGAGCGGCTCTACAACGCCGAATGGGCGCTGACCACGCAGCTGGAAATCATCGCGCGCCAGTTCGACGAGATGGAAGACGCCTACCTGCGCGAGCGCAAGGCCGACCTCGAGCAGGTGGTCGAGCGCCTGCTGCACCGCATGAAGGGCACGGCCGCCGTACTCGCGCCGAGCCCGCCGCGCCGCAAGCGCGCCGCCGCGCCGGTCGACGACAACGACGAGCACGACGACCCCACCGCGGGCGACGGCATCGACGTGCCGCTGGTGCTGATCGCGCACGACCTGTCGCCGGCCGACATGCTGCAGTTCAAGAAGAGCGTGTTCGCCGGCTTCGTGACCGACGTGGGCGGGCGCACCTCGCACACCGCCATCGTCGCGCGCAGCATGGACATCCCGGCCGTGGTGGGCGCGCGCACCGCGAGCCAGCTGGTGCGCCAGGACGACTGGGTCATCATCGACGGCGATGCCGGCGTGGTCATCGTCGACCCCTCGCCGATCATCCTGGCCGAATACGGCTTCAAGCAGCGCCAGGGCGACCTGGAGCGCGGGCGCCTCGCGCGGCTGCGCCACAAGCCGGCCGTCACGCTCGACGGCCAGCGCGTCGAGCTGCTGGCCAACATCGAGATGCCCGAGGACACCGTGGGCGCCGTCAAGGCCGGCGCGGTGGGCGTCGGGCTGTTCCGTAGCGAATTTCTCTTCATGGGCCGCGAATCTTCGGCCCGCCAGACGCGCCTGCCCGACGAGGAAGAGCAATACCAGGCCTACAAGCGTGCGGTAGAAGGCATGCAGGGCATGCCGGTCACCATCCGCACCATCGACGTGGGCGCCGACAAGCCGCTGGACAGCAAGTCGGCCAACAAGCAGGAACACCTGAACCCCGCGCTCGGCCTGCGCGCCATACGCTGGAGCCTGGCCGACCCGGCGATGTTCCTCACGCAGCTGCGCGCCATCCTGCGGGCCGCCGCGCACGGCGAGATCCACCTGCTGATTCCCATGCTCGCGCATGCCAGCGAGATCCGCCAGACCATGTCGCTGATCGACTTCGCGCGGGCCGAGCTCGACAACCGCGGCGCGGTGTACGGCCCGGTCAAGCTCGGCGCCATGATCGAGATACCGGCCGCGGCGCTCACGCTGCGCATCTTCCTGAAGCACTTCGACTTCCTGTCGATCGGCACCAACGACCTGATCCAGTACACGCTGGCCATCGACCGCGCCGACGAGTCGGTGGCGCACCTCTACGACCCGGCGCACCCGGCCGTGCTCAAGCTCGTGGCCGACACCATCGCCGAGTGCCGCCGGCAGGGCAAGGGCGTGTCGGTGTGCGGCGAGATGGCGGGCGACGTGGCGTTCACGCGGCTGCTGCTCGGGCTGGGCCTGCGCAGCTTCTCGATGCACCCCTCGCGCATCCTCGCGGTCAAGCAGGAAGTGCTGCGCGCCGACACCGGCAAGCTTGAGGCGTGGGCCAGGGGCGTGCTCGAATCCGACGACCCGGCCGCCGCGCTCGCGGGCTGAGTCTTTTCGTGGCGCGCGGCACCGCGCATTGCCAAGGGACATCGCTCGCATGACTTCGCCTTCGTCCACGCCCGCCGCGCCCGCCGCGCCCGCCGCCCACGCCGCCCACGCTGCCGACGTGGCGCCCGTCGATCCTCCCGGCCACGGCATGCTGCTCGCCTTCACCGGCGGCTTCGTCGACACGCTCGGCTTCGTCGCGCTGTTCGGCCTCTTCACCGCGCACGTCACCGGCAACTTCGTGCTGATCGGCGCGGCGATGGCGGGCGACGGCCATGCGGATGTGGTCGGCAAGCTGCTGGCGCTGCCCACCTTCGTCATCGGCGTCGCGGCCACGCGCCTGTTCCAGCTGCAGCGCGAACGGCAAGGGCGCGACACCGCGGCGCCGCTGGTCGTCATCCAGCTTGCGGGCCTAGTGGCTTTCATGCTCGCGGGCGTGTGGGCCGGGCCCTTCGCACACGGCGGCGGCATGCAGGCCATCGGCGTCGGGCTGATGGGCGTGCTGGCGATGTCGGTGCAGAACACCGCCGCGCGCAGCGTGTTCTCGCGCCTGACGCCCAGCACCGTGATGACAGGCAACGTCACGCAGCTGGTGATGGACCTGGTCGACATCGCGACGCGCGCGCCCGGCATGGCGGCGGCCGGTGCCCGCCTGCACAAGGCGTGGCCGCCGGTGGCCGCGTTCGCCGCCGGCTCGCTGGCGGGCGGGTTGGGCTACGCGCATGCGGGCTTCTGGGCGCTGCTCGCGCCCTGCATTGCGCTTGCGGTGCTGCTGCGGCTGCTGCGAAAGCACTAGCGCCGCAATAAAACGAAACACGCCGAAACTGCGGCGAAAGGACTTGCGGCGACCCCGCAAGCACGATCAGGCCTTCTCTTCCAACCCCTGAAAGAAAGGCCTGCCAAATGAAGCAATCTCTCTCCCTGACCCAGATCATCGCCGTCGGTTCGTTCGCCATGCTCGCGGCGGCCGGCGCCAAGGCTGAAAGCTACGAGGGCGTGCTGCCCGCCGTGTCGGCCAAGAGCCGCGCCGAAGTCAGCGCCGAAGCCGTGCGCACCGCGTCCGCCCCCGACCAGAACGTGGTGCGCGGCTCGCGCGGTTCCGAGACCGTTGCCGTGTCGACCGAGCGCGCCCGCGTCGTCGCGGAAGCCGTGCGCACCGCGGCGGCGCCCGACCAGAACGTGTCCTCGGGCTCGCGCGTGAACAGCCAGGTCATCTCGACCATGCAGAACCCGGTGGACGCGCGCGCCTCGGCGGCCAACGCCAAGAGCAGCCGCCTGTAATCGGGCAGTGCGGCAATAAAACGAAACACGCCGATACCGCGGCGAGAGGACTTGGCCCGGTGCGGATCGCACCATGGAGCTTCCTCCTCACAGACAACACAAGGACCTCCCATGAAGAACTGGATCAAACGTAGTCTCTTCGGTTTTGCGGGCCTCGCGGTGGTGGCCGGCAGCATCGCCGGCTGTGCCGGCCACCGCCACGGCTGGAGCGGCAACAGCGCCGAGTTCCGCGCCAAGATGGTCGAACGCGTGGGCAGCAAGCTGGAGCTCGACGCCAACCAGAAACAGAAGCTCACCGTGCTGGCAGAGAAGATGCAGGCGCAGCGTGAAGCCATGCGCGGCGCAGGCGGCTCGGGCGACCCGCGTTCGCAGTTCAAGGCGCTGTTCGCGGGCAACAAGCTCGACCAGGCCGGTGCCGCACGACTCGTCGACGAGAAGACCGCGGCGGTGCGCGCCGGCAGCCCCGAGATCATCGCGGCCGCCGCCGACTTCTACGACAACCTGAATGCCGCGCAGCAACAGAAGGTGCGCGACTTCATGGAGCGCGGCGGCCGCCGCTGGAACTGAGCATGGGCTCGCCCCCAGTCTTCGCGCACTTCGTGTCGCTTCGCCTTCCCCCTCTCCGGGGGCGATACCTGCGGCCCGGCGAAGCCGGTTTCGCGGTATCCCGCGAACAGGCCTCTGGCGCCGCGGCCGCGGGTGGCGTGCGTGCGCTGCTGCGCCTCGAGGGCGCGGTGGTGCTCGGCGTGGCGCTCGCCGCGTACGCGCAGTACGGGCTGGGCTGGGGCGTGTTCGCGCTCTGGCTGCTGGCGCCCGACCTCGCGATGCTCGGCTACCTTGCCGGGCCGCGCGTGGGCGCGGCGCTGTACAACGCGACGCACTCGTACGTCGGCCCCTCACTTTTGCTCGCGCTCGGCGTGCTCGCGGCCACGCCGTGGGCGGTGGCCGGCGGGCTGATCTGGTTCGCCCACATCGGCTTCGACCGCGCGCTCGGCTACGGGCTCAAGTACGCCGCCGGTTTCGGTCTCACGCATCTCGGCCGCATCGGCCGGGCCGATCCGTGGTGAGCGCGATCGCCGCCCCCGTCATGCGCCCGCGTATCGCGCGCGCATGGATGCTGGCCGAGGCGCTCACGCTCGGTGTCGCGTCGACGGTGCATGCCGGCTACCTCGTGCCGGGCCATGCGCACGCACCGGCGCGCATCGCCGAGGCGGTGATCGCGACGGTGCTGGTGCTGGCTGCGGTCGAGACCTGGCTGCGTCCCGCGCATGCGCGGCGCGCCGCGATCTTCGGCCAGGGCTTCGCGCTGCTGGGCACGCTGGTCGGGCTGGGCACCATCGTGGCCGGCATCGGCCCCGGCTCCACGGGCGACGTGGTCTACCACGCGCTGCTGCTCGCAATTCTGGTGGCGGGCCTGACCTGGGCGGTGCGATGCCGGCGGGTCTGATGGTGAGCGAAGTCATCCGCCACATGCTTGCCAGGAGGCACAATCCCGCCATGCCGCGCATCCTGCTGATCGACGACGACGAACACCTCGCCGCGCCGCTGACCACCTACTTCGCACGCTTCGGCTGCACGCTCGAGAGCGCCGTGCGCCCGAGCGAAGGCCTCGCCAAGCTGCGCGCCGGCCAATACGACGCCGCCATCCTCGACGTCATGCTGCCCGAGATGGACGGCTTCGAGCTGTGCCGCGAGATCCGCAAGGAAAGCGACATCCCCATCGTGATGCTCACCGCGCGCGGCGAAGTGATGGACCGCGTGGTCGGCCTCGAACTGGGCGCCGACGACTACGTGCCCAAGCCCTTCGAGCCGCGCGAGCTGGTGGCGCGCGTGCAGACGATCCTGCGCCGCCAGCGCAGCGCGCCGCCGGCTGCAAGCAGCACGCAGCAACGGGTGTTCGACGGCCTGTCGATCGACCTCGACCGCCGCCAGGTGCTGCGCCACGGCGAGCGCGTGGAGCTCACCGGCACCGAGTTCGAGCTGCTTGCGCTGCTGGCCGGCGAACCGGGCAAGGTCTTCAGCCGCGACGACATCCTCAACCGCCTGCGCGGCCACGAGGCCGAGCTTTACACGCGCGCGGTCGACATCGTGGTGAGCCGCCTGCGCAAGAAGCTGGAGCCGCTGGACTGCATCAAGACGCTGCGCAATGCCGGCTACGCGCTGGCCGTGGCGCGCAGCGAGACTGCATGAGCTTCAACCGCAGGTTCCCCCGCGAGATGCGGCGGCGCATGGAATGCCGCGACGAAGAATGGCGCCAGGAGTGGCACAAGCAGTGGCATGCGCGCTGGAACGAGAAGGTGCAGGGCAAGCGTCGCTGGCGCCGTTCGCTGCGCGTGCGGCTGGTGCTGATGTTCGTGCTGCTGGCCATGGTGATGGCGGTGGTCTTCATGGGCGGCATGAAGCGGGCTTTTTCCACCGGCTGGGCCGAGGCCGCCAGGCCGATGCTGACCGACTACACCGACCGCCTGGTCGCCGACATCGGCACGCCGCCCGACGTGGCGCGCGCGCAGGCGCTGGTGGCGCGCCTTCCCATCACCATCCGCATCGTCGGCCCCACGGTCAACTGGGACTCCAACCCCGGCGGCGCGAACAGCCCCGGCGGCTGGATGCACGACCGCGACGACAGGCCCGGCGGCGACAAGTGGTTCATCCGCTCCACCGCCGATGGGCACCGCGTGATCTTCGGCTGGTCGCCCAAGCTCTGGGAGCTGGCGCCGCGCGTCATCGGCTGGGCCACGCTCGGCGTGCTGCTGTCGTGCGTGCTGCTGGCCTATGCCTACGTGAGCCGGCTGCTGCGGCCGCTGATCGACATCCGCGAAGGCGCGCAGCGCTTCGGCCGGGGCGAGTTCTCGCAGCCCATTCCGGTCCGCCGCAACGACGACCTCGGCGATCTCGCGCAGCGCGTCAACACCATGGCCGACGACATCCAGGCCATGCTCGATGCCAAGCGCGGCCTGCTGCTCGCGCTGAGCCACGAGCTGCGCTCGCCGCTCACCCGTGCCCGCCTCAACGCCGAACTGCTGCCGGCCACGCCCGAAGGCCAGGCCGAGCGCGAGGCGCTGCTGCGCGACCTGAACGAGATGCGCGACCTCATCAGCGACCTGCTCGAAAGCGAACGGCTGGCGAGCCCGCACGTGGCGCTGCAGCGCGAGCCGGTCGACCTGGCCGTGCTGATCCGCGAGACCGTGGCCGAGATGCCCGGCGCGCAGCAGGTGCACCTGGACCTGGCCGACGGCCTGCCGCCGCATTCCGTCGACCGCATGCGCATCCGCCTGCTGGTGCGCAACCTGCTGGACAACGCGCTGCGCTACAGCAACGACGCGCCGCGCCCGCCCTGCGTGTCGCTGCGCGCGGTGCTCGACGGCAAGCAGCAGGGCGTCGAGATCGAGGTGCGCGACCACGGCCCCGGCGTCGACGATGCGCAGCTGGAGCGGCTCACCGAGCCCTTCTACCGCACCGACGGCGCGCGGGCGCGGGCCACCGGCGGCGTCGGCCTGGGCATGTACCTGTGCCGGCTGATCGCCGAGGCGCACGGCGGCGAACTCATGGTGCGCAACGCCTCGCCGGGGCTGCAGATCATCGTGCGGCTGGTGTAGCGCGCGGCCGCGCCCGGCTGTCGCCTGCGCTACAGGCGGGGCTACGGAGGGCGCGCGGTGCGCGGCTACGATGCGCCTCCGTGCCCACGCGGCGCCCGGCCCGTCATTCAAGGAGACACCATGAGCAGCCCCCTCACCAACCACCAGGTCCGCCTTGCCAAGCGCCCCGAAGGCGCCGCCACCCGCGAGAACTGGAAGTTCACCACCGAGCCCGTCGGCGAGCCGGCCGAGGGCGGCGTGCTGGTCAAGACGCTGTCGCTGTCGCTCGACCCGGCCATGCGCGGCTGGCTCAACGACGCCAAGAGCTACATCCCGCCCGTGGCCATCGACGAGGTGATGCGCGCCGGCGGCGTCGGCCGCGTGGTGGCCTCGAAGAACCCGAAGTTCGCCGTCGGCGACACGGTGTACGGCACGCTCGGCGTGCAGGAATACATCCTCATCGCGCAGGACGACCTCAAGCGCAACGGCCTGGTGAAGATCGACCTGAGCGTCGGCAGCATCACCCAGTGGCTCAACGTGCTGGGCATGCCCGGCATGACCGGCTACTTCGGGCTGATGGACGTGGGCCAGCCGAAGCCGGGCGAGACGGTGGTGGTCTCCGGCGCGGCGGGCGCCGTGGGCCAGACCGTGGGCCAGCTGGCCAAGATCAAGGGCTGCCGCGTGGTCGGCATCGCCGGCGGCGCCGCCAAGTGCGACTGGGTGGTCAAGGAGCTGGGCTTCGACGCCTGCATCGACTACAAGGCCGGCGCGGGCGCTGTGCGCGAAGGCCTCAAGGCGCATTGCCCGAAGGGCGTGGACGTCTACTTCGACAACGTCGGCGGCGAGATCCTCGACATGGTGCTGGCGCGGCTCGCGCGCAAGGCCCGCATCATCATCTGCGGCGCCATCAGCCAGTACAACAACGCCAACAGCATGCCCTCGGCCGGGCCGAAGAACTACCTGAGCCTGCTGGTGAACCGCGCGCGCATGGAGGGCATCGTGGTGTTCGACTACGCCGACCGGTATCACATCGCCATCGCCGAGATGGCCGGCTACCTGAAGGACGGCCGCATGAAGAGCAAGGAAGACGTCGTCAAGGGACTGGACACCTTCCCCGAGTCGCTCAACAAGCTCTTTGCGGGCGAGAACTTCGGCAAGCTGGTGCTGCAGGTCGCCGAAGCCTGATCGACTGACTGATCGACGGGCGGGGGACGCTTCAGTCGTTTTCGGGGCGCATGGGAATGTCGCCCATCGCCTCGTCGTCCCGCAGGCCGCGCGCGGCCTTCAGCAGCTCGATCGACAGGCCGTCGCCCCGGCCCGCGAAGCCCTTGGCGATGCCTTCGAGCACCGTCGACAGGCCGGCTTCGCCGTCGTCGCGGGCATCCATGCTGATGTTCAGAACGCGGGCCGCCATCTGGCGGTAGGTGACGGCGCCCGCGGTTTCCAGTGCGGCGACCAGATCGAGGTACAGCGCAAGGTTCATGTCGAACACGAGCTTGGGCGTGATCTCGAAATCACCGTTCTTTTCGTTCATGCGTGGCTCCTTTGTTCCTGAGCCGCCACTCTGCCAGAAAACGCGCGGCGCGCCGTCGGACGCAGGCGCATTCAGCGCGCGCGGGTGCCCATCAGCGCGGCCGAGATGATCAGGATCGCCGCGAGCGCGATGCTCCAGGTCAGCGGCCGGCCGGTCACGGCGAGCAGCAGCGCGGTCGAGGCCAGCGGCGTGATGTAGCTCAGGATGCCGATCTGCCGCGCGTCGCCGCGCTTGAGCGCCATGTCCCACAGGAAGAAGGCCGCGCCCAGCGGGCCGAGGCCGCACAGCACCAGCAGCAGCCAGTCGCGGCCCGACAACACGGCCGGTGTTTCCAGCAGGGCATGGCAGGCCAGCGCCAGCAGGCCCGAGACCAGCCCGAACAGCCCGATGGCGGAAGTGGGGAAGGCTGGCACGCGCTTCGTCCACAGCGAGTAGCTGGCCCAGATCACGGCCGAGGCCAGCGCGGGCAGGAAGCCCCAGTACGTGGTTGCCGGCCCGGAGGCCACGGCTCCCCGCGCCCCGAGGATCGCCGCCGCCGCGCCCGCGAACCCCAGCAGCGCCGCCACCACGTGCACCGGCCGCAGCGACATGCCGGTCAGCAGCACCGGCGCCAGCACCACCATGAGCAGCGGCCACAGGTAGTTGACGAGGTTGGCTTCCACCGGCGGCGCGATCCGCAGCGCCATGAACAGCAGGAAGTGATAGCCGAACAGGCCGTAGATGCCCAGCGCCAGCGTGCGCGGCGGCACCTTCCATGCGCTGCGGTCGCGCAGCACCAGAGGCCAGCTCGGCACGCTGCCGACGATCAGCGCGATACCGGTCGTGAGGAACGGGGGCAGGTGCGACAGCGAGGTGCCCAGCGAGGCGAGCGTCGCCCAGAGCGCAATGGCGAGCAGGGCAAAGAATGTGGACGGCATGGCCGGCGAGGCTACGCGATGCGAGCGTCGCGCAATGACGGACTGTCGTCGCGCAACGACGGTTTGCGGCGGGATCAGCGGTGAAATCAGCGGCGCAGCGCGGCGGTCAGCGCCGACGGCGAGCGGTAGCCCGTGCGGCGCGCCGTCTCGGCCACGCCCATGCCGCCGAGCCGCAGTTCGCGCGCATGCGCCAGCCGCAGCGAGCGCAGCCAGTGCATCGGGCTCATGCCCTGTTCTTCGCGGCAGCGCTGCGCGAACTGGCTCGGGCTCAGGCAGGCGACATCGGCCAGGTCGGCCACGCCCAGCTGCTCGTGCCAGCGGGCCCGGGCCCAGTCGGCGAGCAGGGGCCAGTCGATGCGGCGACGGCGCGAGTCCGAAGACGCCGGCCCGGGGCTCCAGGCCTCCAGCAGCAGCGCGGGGCCGTGCAGCAGGGCCAGCGCCGAGGCCTGCGGCTGCCTGATGCATTGCGCCAGGTAGCGCGCCAGCGTGTGCAGTTGCGGCGCGCCGGCCGGTGCGCGCTCGGCGCAGCGCGCCCATGCCGGCTGCGTGGTGTCGAGCACCAGGCACAGGCTGCCGTGCTTGCGCGCGTTGAAGTCGTGCCGCTCGCCCGGGGCGATCACCTGCGCTTCGCCTGCGCCGATGCCGCGGCCCCGGCCCTCCACTTCGATCTCGAGCACGCCGTCCAGGCCGATCAGTACCTGGAAGTGGTCGTGCGCGTGGCTGCCGTGCGAGTGGCCATAGTCGCGCAGGGCGAGTTCATGGCGGGGCTGGTGGAACGGCTGGGAGGAAGCGTGGGCATGCATGGGCTGCAGCGGATTGTCCGCGCAGCCCCGGCCGTGCCACAAGCGGGATCGATCAGCCCTCGTCGGCGTCGTCCCGCACGGCCTGTCCGTTGACCCGCACGGCTTCGACCACGCGCCCGTTGCCGGTCGCCAGCGGCTGCGTGCGGCCCTCGGCCCGCACCTTGTCGCCCACTTTCAGGCCCAGGCGCGCCATGCCGTCGGGCTTGGTGTGGACGAAGTCGCCGGTGTCCAGCACCACGCCGTTGGCCTCGCCGTGGCGCGCGTAGTTGAAGCGCACCACCTGGCCGTCGATGCTTGCGGCGGCCTCTGCCTGGCGCGGGGCCTTGCCGTCGACCGAGGCCAGCCGTTCGAAGCGGTAGACCGTGTGTTGCGCCTCGCCCTTGGGCGAGGGGCCTTCCTCGATGCCTTCGATCACCAGTGCCTGGCCGGACTTCAGGCCGGCGAACGCGGCCGCGGCGTCTTCGTCGTGGCGCTCGAACACGAACTGCGTGGGCACGCCGTCGGTGTCGATCAGCACGCCTTCGATGCCGCCCTTGGGGCTGTAGATCAGATGCTGGAACCGGCCTTCGACCGACCAGACGTCGAGGGTGTCGTGGGGATGTGGCATGGAATGTCCTTTTTGAGTGTGGTTGTGGAACGGAAAACGCGATCAACCGAGCCGCAGCAGCAGCGCCGACGCCGCGCACACGACCAGGAAGGGGATGCTGATGCGATGGAACTCGCGCAGCCCGTGCGGCACCTTGGCCAGCCGCAGGGCGATGAGGTTGGCCAGCGAGCCCAGCACGCAGCCGAAGCCGCCCACGCTCACGCCCGCCGCCAGCGCGGGCAGGTCGTGCACATAGCGGTCCAGCAGGATGGTGGCCGGCACGTTGCTGATGAACTGCGAGGTGGCGATGGCCGCGAGGTACGCGCGCCAGCCCTCGGCAATCGGCCACTGGCCCACCAGCGAAGCCACCGCCGGCAGCTCGGCGAGCTGTCGCAGGTCGACGAACATCAGCGCGATGATGGCGAGCAGCGCCCAGTCGACACCCAGCAGCACGCGGCGCTGGAACAGCAGGTAGGCGACGAACACCACCGCCAGGCCCGCGAGCAGCCAGTGCCGGTCGAGCGCGACGACGAAGCCCACGAACAGCACGCCCGACAGCGCCAGCAGCCTCGGCTGCACCGGCGCGGCCTCGGCCGCCGGCTTGAGCGCGATGGCCGTGCGCGGCACCAGCAGCCAAACGGCCACGAACAGCCAGAACAGCATGACCAGCACGGTGGGCGCCATCATCAGCATGAAGCCGCCGAAGCTCTCGCCGGTGCGGTGCCACAGGTACAGGTTCTGCGGATTGCCGATGGGCGTGAGCGCGGAGCCCGCGTTCACCGCCAGCGCCTGCAGCACCACCAGCCGCGCCAGCGGCAGGTGCGCCTGGGTGGCCAGCACGCGGGTGAGCGGCACCAGCAGGAACAGGCTCACATCGTTGGTGACCAGCGCCGACAGCATGGCCGCCGTGGCGGTCAGCAGCAGCGCCAGCTGGCGCAGGTCGGTGGTGCGCGCCAGCAGCCGCTGGGCGGCCGACTGGAGCATGCCGCTCTTCTCCACGCCCTGCGTGATGGCGAGCAGTCCGGCCAGCGCGCCCACGGTCTGCCAGTCGACCAGCTTGAGCCAGTCCATCGGCGCGCGCGGGCGCAAGAAGGCGAACAGCACCGCCACCGCCACCAGCACCCAGAGCAGGCCGTTGCCGCCGCCTTCGTGGGTTGCGGGCGCGTCGGCGCCGGAAGCGGCGGGCGAGGAGGGTGCGAGGGCGGACACGGTGTCTTTGGTCATGGAGCGGCGATGGTCAGTGCGGAGGCGGCCGGCGCGTTCGCCATCGAACGGCGCCGCTCGCGAGTTTCCGGCATCGCGAGCGCGAACAGCGTCAGCGCAGCGGCCGCGATGCCCGCCAGCATCACGAAGGCCGTGCCGTAGCCGGCCAGGTGCGCGACGGTGCCCGCCACCAGGTTGCTGAGCGCCGCGCCCAGCCCCACGCAGGCCGCGCCGATGCCCAGCGCGAAGTTGAAGTGGCCGCTGCCGCGCGTGAGGTCGCCGATCATCAGGGTCAGCATCACGCCGAAGATGCCCGCGCCGATGCCGTCCAGCACCTGCAGCGACAGCAGCGCGGCCGGGCTGTCGGCCAGCAGGTACAGCAGCCCGCGCACCGGCAGCACCGCGAAGCCGACCAGGAAGATAGGCTTGCGCGGCAGCCGCGGCGCCCAGCGCCCGACCGCCAGGGCGATCGGGATGGTGACCAGCTGCGTGACGATGACCCCGCCCGAAAGCCATAGCGTGGCCGAGGTGCCGGCCTGCGTGCCGACCTTCTGCGCCACCAGCGTGAGCATGGCGGCATTGGCCAGGTGGAACAGGAAGGCGCAGGTCAGCAGCACGATGAAGCGGCGGTCGTACCACCGTGCGGTGGAGTGCGGCGCACCGGCCTCGTCGTGATCGGCATCGGCGCCGCGCGCCAGCTTCGGATCGACGTCGCGCTTGCGGATCAGCATGGCCGCCGCGATGGTCGGCAGCGCCATCGCCACCGCGTAGAAGAACATTGCACGCGGGCCGAACGCGTGGCCCACCCAGCCGGTGCCCAGCGCCCACAGCACCGTGCCCGCCGCGGTGATCGCGGCGTTGCGGCCGACCCGCGCGTCCAGCCCGGCGCGGCCCACCATGCCCAGGCTGACGGCCGCGATGGCGGGCGCCACCAGCGTGCCCGCCGCGCCGATGAGCGACTGCCCCGCCAGGATCACGCCGTAGCCCGGCCAGTGCGCCATGACCACCAGGCACGCCGCGATGAGCGAAATGGCGCCGGCGATCCAGCGCGGCTTGTGGCGCGCGCTGTCGATCAGCGCCCCGGCCGGCGCCTGCACCAGCAGCCCGACCAGCGCCGAGACGAACATCACGGTGCCGATGCGCTGCGGGTCCCAGGCCAGCGTGCCGGCCATGAAGACGATCAGGAACGGGCCGACGCCGCCCTGGATGTCGGGTGCGAAGAAGGCCAGTGCGTCGAGTGCGCGCAGGCTGCGGCGCGAGGGTGCGGCGGTGGTGGTCATGGCGGGCCGGACAGCAAGATCAGGAGGCTGGTACCGGGGCCGGCGGAGCCATCAGCGGCGCGGGCGGCGTGGGGCCCGCGCCCCTCGGACCGCGGGGACCGCCGGGACCGCGCGGTGCGGGTTCCAGGCCCGGCCCGCCGAAAACCTCGCGCACCGTGTCCGCGGTCGGGCCGAGGCTGGTGGCTTCCAGCGCCGTGCCCTGCGCGCTGCGCGTACCCCAGCCGCGTGCATGGAGCTGTGCGCCGGGTTGCAGCTGCGCGCCGTACATGGCGCCGATGTGCGGGGGAAAGCGCACCGTGGTCTTGTCGGCGAGCACCACGCCGCGCACGTCGCCGCGGTCGGTGTAGAGCAGGCGTTCGATGCGACCGCCCGCTGACAGCGCGATTAGCGCGCCCGGGTCGCGCGGCGGCGGCGGTGCCATGCCGGGCGCCGGAGGCTGGTCTGTCAGGCTGCGGCCGTTGGCGACGAGGGCCTGCATGCGCACCACCGGCACGTTGGGCGCGCGCCAGCCGCTGACCTGCACCGTGTCGCCGGGCTTGAGCATCTGCATCACCGCCGCCGAGAGGTGCGGCGGAAATGCGACCTGCGTGCCGTCGCTCAGCAGCAGGCCGTCGGCTTCGCCGTTGGGGTTGATGAGCCACTGCTGCACGCGGCCGCTGGCGACGGTGCCCGCTTCCGGCGCGGCGGGCGGCATGGGGGCGGTGGCGCCGAGCGGCGGCGGGGGCACCGGGCCGCCGGGTGGCGGCGGCACCTGTGCTAAGGCGGCGCTGCTCGCCAGCAGGCAGGCGGCAGCGAGGAAGGTGATGCGATGTGTCATGGATGGCTCCTTGAAGGGTGGATGCCCAAAGACATCTCACACAACGTGCCAGCCCATGAATCCTTTCAAATCAACAACTTGCGAGCATCACGCTGCTTGGCGCCGCATGATCCGGAGACACCGGGTGTCCGGTTTGCGGACACCCGTGGCTCATTCAAGGCCGTACTGCGCCAGTTTTCGATACAGCAGCTGCCGGTGAATGCCCAGCCGGCGTGCCGTTTCGGCGCGATTGCCCTGCGTCTGCGCCAGCGCGTGCGCGATCAGCAGGCGCTCCAGCCGCTCGACGGCGGCGGGCAGCTCGCCCTCGAGCCAGTCGGCAGGCAGCGTGGCGGGTGCTTCGCCGGGAGCCGGGGCTCCGAGCGCGAGGTCCAGGTCCGCGCCGCCGATCACGCGGTGCCGCACCAGCGCATGGCAGCGTTCCATCACGTTGCGCAGCTCCCGCACGTTGCCCGGCCACGGGTGGCTCAGCAGCCGCTGCGCCGCCTCGGCCGACAGCGCCTTGGACACGGCATCGGGTGCGCCTTGCAGCGCGGCGCGGCGCAGGAAGTGCTCCGCCAGCGGAATGATGTCCGCCAGCCGTTCGCGCAGCGGCGGCATGCGGATCGACAGCACGTCGAGCCGGTACAGCAGGTCTTCCCGGAAGCGTCCTTCGCGCACGGCGGCGGCCAGGTCGCGGTGGGTGGCCGCGACCACGCGCACGTCGACCTTCACCGTCCTGTGGCTGCCCAGCGGCGTGACCTCGCCCTCCTGCAGGGCGCGCAGGATCTTGGCCTGCACGTCCAGCGCCATGTCGCCGATCTCGTCGAGCAGCAGCACGCCGCCGTCGGCCGCGCGAAAGCACCCGGGCCGCTCGCCGGTGGCGCCCGTGAAGGCGCCGCGCACATGGCCGAAGAGCTCGCTTTCGAGCAGCTCCTTCGGAATGGCCGAGCAGTTGACGGCCACGAAAGGCTGCCCGGCGCGGGCCGAATGGCGGTGCAGGGCGCGCGCCACCATTTCCTTGCCGGTGCCCGTTTCGCCGAGCACCAGCACCGGCATCGAATTGGCGGCCGCCAGGCCGATGCGCTTGTGTACCTCGCGCATGGCCTGGCTCGGGCCGATCAGGTCGCTGTCGTCGTCCGCTGCCGCCGTGGCGGACGGCAGGGCCGCCGTTTGCTGCTGCAGCGCGCGTTCCAGCACCTCGCGCACCGCCTCGCGGCTGATGGGCTTGGCCAGGTGGTCGAAGGCGCCCAGGCGCATCGCCTCGATGGTGTTGCCCGCGCTCGAAAAGGCCGTGAGCACGATCACCGGCGGCAGCCGCGCCAGGCGCGCCTGCAGGGCGGCGAGCGTCTGCAGGCCGTCCATGCCGGGCATGCGGTGGTCGAGGAACACGGCGTCGAAGCGTTCGCGCGAGGCCGTCTCGATGGCCTCGGCGCCGCTGGCGACCGGGACCGTTTCATGGCCCAGGCCCTGCAGCGTCTCGGCCAGCGTGTCGCGGAAGGCGTCGTCGTCGTCGACGATCAGGAGATGCGCCATGGAAGCTCCAGTTCGAATCGGGCGCCCGGCGTCAGCGGCACGTGGCGCAGATCGCCGCCGTGCGCCAGCGCCACCTCGCGCGCCAGCGCCAGGCCCAGCCCGGTGCCGTCGGCGCGCCCGGTGGCAAATGGCTCGAACAGGCTGGCCTGCAGCGATTCGGGCACGCCGGGGCCGTCGTCGTCCACGCGGATGGCCAGCGTGCGCGCGTCGGGCTGCAGGGCCGAAAGCACCACGTGGCCGCCGCGCGGCGCATGGCGCACCGCGTTGTCGAGCAGGTTGTCGACCGCGCGCGCCAGATGCACCGGGTCGAAGGTGGCGCTGGTGGGCTGGTCGTGATGCAGCGTGACCTGCACGCCGGCGGCATCGGCCTTGGGCGCCACGGCGGCCACGCGCTCGTCGAGCCAGCGGTGCAGCACCACTTCCACCGGCGCCAGCGCCACCGGCTGCACCAGCGCCAGCAGGCTCTGCACCAGGCCGTCGAGCCGGTCGATCTGGCCGACGATGGCCTGCAGCGCGGCGCCCTGCCGCTCGGGCGTGGCGGCCAGGGCGTTCTCGGCCTTCAGCCGCATGGTGGCGATGGGGTTGCGGATCTCGTGGGCGATGCCGCCCGTCATGCGGCCCAGCGCGGCCAGGCGCTGGTCGCGGCTGCGCTGCTGGGCGGCCGCGCGCAGATGCGTGCGGGCCTCCTCGAAGCGCAGCCGGTAGTGGTTGAAGCCGTCGACGATGCGGTCGAGCTCGCGCACGCCGGTGCGGGGGAGTTCGGGCACGGCGCCGCCGTCGGCGTCGGCCTGGGCCAGCCGGCTTTCCAGGCGCTGCACATGGCGCAGCCCGCGCAGCAGGATGAAGCCCAGCCACAGGCCCGAGGCCAGCACCAGCACCAGCAACACGCCCAGGCCGGTGCGCAGGCTGTCCTGCGCGGCCAGCGCGCCGCCGCTGGTGCGGGTCATGGTCCAGGCGGCCAGGTCATTGCGCGGGGTTGCCAGCGGGCAGGCCGAGACGATCAGCGCCTCGCGGCTGCCGCGCACCACGTCGGTCTGCGGCTGCTGCGTGCGCGCCGAGAGCTGCGCCAGCTCGGCGATCAGCGGCTGCTCGGCCGCGGGCACGTCGCGCTTGACGCCGCTGCCTTCGTAGGTGGGGTAGGCGTAGGCCAGGTGGCCGCCGCCGGCCTGCCATACGCCGCCCTCGACATGCGGCGCCTCTATCAGCACCAGCTGCAGCAGCACCTGCAGCAGGTCGACCTGCGGCTGGGCGGTCGGGGGGGCGGTGGCCGAGCGGGCATAGCGCGCCGCGATGGACCGGCACGACTGTTCGGTGGCGGTGCGCCCCGCCGCCACCTGCGCGCCCGCGCTGCTGCGGTACAGCGTGAGCATGACCACCGCCAGCGTGGCGCACATGCCGAACAACAGCACCCAGAAAAAGAGCAACTGACCGCGTAGAGATTTCATCTGCCGCAATCGTGCCCTGTTTTCAGGGCGGCGACGCGTCAGCCGTGATCGCGTTCACGCAATTCGCGCTTCAGTACCTTGCCGATCGCGCTGCGCGGCAGCTCGTCGATGAAGCTCAGCCGCGCCAGCCGCTGGGTCTTGCCGAGCTGGTCGTTGGTCCATTGCAGCAGCGCGGCCTCGGTGGTGGCGTCGCCCTCGCGGCGCACCACGAAGGCCACCGGGGTCTCGCCCCACTGCTGCGACGGCACGCCGACCACGGCCGCGTCGGCCACCGCCGCATGGCCGCGCAGCACCGCCTCGAGGTCGCTGGGATAGATGTTGAAGCCGCCGCTGATGATCATGTCTTTCTTGCGGTCGAACAGCGTGAGGAAGCCCTCGGCGTCGAAGCGGCCCACGTCGCCGGTGCGGATGAAGCGCTTGCCGGTGGCGTCGAACCACTCGGCCTCGCGTGTCTTCTCGGGCTGGCGGTGGTAGCCGGTCATCATGCCGGCCGAGTGGCCCACCACCTCGCCGGCCACCTCGGTGTTGTCGCGCGGCAGTTCGTTGCCCTGCTCGTCGATCAGGCGGATGTCGCTGCCCTCGGCGGGGCGGCCCACGGTGTGCAGCTTGGCCGGGTTCAGGTGCGCTTCCAGGATGCAGGTGCCGCCGCCTTCGGTCATGCCGTAGAACTCGACCAGCCCGCCGGGCCAGCGCTTGAGCACGTCGGCCTTGAGCGCGGCGCTGAAGGGCGCACTGGTGCTGAACTTGTGGCGGAAGGCGGACAGGTCGTGCTCGTCGAAGCGCGGGTGCGCCATCAGCCGCTGGTACTGCACCGGCACGAGCATGGTGTGCGTCACGCGGCGCTGCGCGGCCAGCTGCAGGTAGCCGAGCGCGTCGAACTTGGGCATCAGCACCACGCAGCCGCCGAAGGCGATGGTGGGGAAGAACACCACCAGCGTGGTGTTGGAGTAGAGCGGCGTCGACAGCAGCGTGACGGTGTCGGGGCTGTACTCGTACTTGGCGCCGCGCTGCACATGGGCCCAGCGCATGCCGTGGCCCTGCACGATGCCCTTGGGCTCGCCGGTGGTGCCCGACGAATAGATGATGTTGAACGCCCACGCGGGCTGCGCCTCCACGGGCGCGGGCTGCGTGCCCGCCGGCGCGAGCCAGCCTTCGAAGCCGCGGCCCACGGCGGAACCGTCGAGCGCGACGCGGGCGATGCCGCCTTCCCTGGCGGGGCCGATCACCTCGGCCGCCGATGCGTCGCTGAACAGGATGCGCGCCTCGGCGTCGTCGATCATGCGGGCCAGGCTGGCCGGTGTGGAGCCGGGCGCCAGCGGTGCCACCGCCACGCCCGCGCGCAGCGCGCCCAGGAACACCGCCGCATAGTTGACCGACGAAGACGCGCATATCGCGATGGCGTCGCCGGGCTTGAGGCCGTCGCGCTGCAGGCTGGCCGCGATGCGGTCCATCAGCGCGTCCAGCGCGCGGTAGTCCAGCGTGCGCTGGGCGTCGGCCAGCGCAGCGTTCCCGGGCGTGTGTTGCGCATGGAGACGGACCAGGTCGGCGATGGCGCCGAAGTTGCGTTCCATCGCGGCTTGAACGGCAGGGTGCGTTTGCAAAGTCATTCCTTCTTCTTGACCAACCAAAGGGCAGGATAGCGAAATGTTCACGCTTTCGGCCAGCGCCTTGGCGACCTCGAGCCTGCAGGGCGCAGCCGTCAGCCAGCGCTCAGGATGGGCGGTCCACGATGCCCTCGTCACCATCAGCAAACAGGGAGCTTCTCGTGCACATCATCTGGACGATCCTGATCGGTTTCATCGCGGGGCTGATCGCCCGCGCGGTCCTGCCGGGCAACAACTCGATGGGGTTCATCCTCACGGTCATCCTGGGCATCGCCGGTTCGCTGGTGGCGACCTATGCAGGACAGGCCCTGGGGCTGTACGCTGCGGGCGCGGGCGCCGGCTTCATCGCCTCCGTGATCGGCGCGGCCCTGCTGCTCGGGGTCTGGCATCTCGTGACCCGCTGACAAGGAGTTCCACATGGGTCTACTCGACATCCTCCAGCAGGCCATCGGCGGCAACAGCAGCCCCGAGGCCCACCTCGACCAGGTCACGCAGCACGCTTCCACCGGCGAGGTCGGAGCGGGGCTCGCGGCGGCCATGCGCTCCGACCAGACGCCGCCCTTCGGCGACATGGTCGGGCAGCTGTTCGGCCAGTCGTCGCCGCAGCAGCAGGCCGGCGTGCTCAACCAGATCCTGGCCACGCTCGGGCCGGCGGCCGCGTCGGCGCTGGCGGGCGGCGTGCTCGGCCGCATGCTGCAGCCGGGCCAGACGCAGGTCACGCCCGACCAGGCCTCGCAGCTGTCACCCGCGCAGGTGACCGAAATCGCCGCGCATGCCGAGCAGCAGCACGCGGGCATCATCGACGAGGTGAGCCAGTTCTATGCGCAGCACTCGGGTCTGATCAAGACGCTGGGCGGCGCGGCGATTGCCATCGCGCTGGCGAAGATGAAAGAGAACGCCACGCGCGGCTGAGGGCCGCGCGGGCTGCCTGCTCACGCCTGGTGAGTCACGGCCTGCTGGGCCGCATGCGCCTGCTGGTCGGCGTGGTAGCTCGACCGCACCATCGCGCCCACGGCGGCGTGGCTGAAGCCCATCTTGTAGGCCTCTTCCTCGAACATCTTGAAGGTGTCGGGGTGCACGTAGCGGCGCACCGGCAGGTGCGAGCCCGACGGCGACAGGTACTGGCCGATGGTCAGCATGTCGATGTCGTGCGCGCGCATGTCGCGCATGACCTGCAGGATTTCTTCATCGGTCTCGCCCAGGCCGACCATGATGCCGCTCTTGGTCGGCACGCCGGGGTGCAGCGCCTTGAACTTCTTCAGCAGGTTCAGGCTGAACTGGTAGTCGCTGCCGGGACGCGCTTCCTTGTAGAGGCGCGGCGCGGTTTCCAGGTTGTGGTTCATCACGTCCGGCGGCGCGGCCTTGAGGATTTCCAGCGCGCGGTCGTCGCGGCCGCGGAAGTCGGGCACCAGGATCTCGATCTGCGTCATCGGCGAGAGCTCGCGGATGTTCCTGATGCAGTCGACGAAGTGCTGGCTGCCGCCGTCGCGCAGGTCGTCGCGGTCGACGCTGGTGATCACCACGTACTTCAGGCGCAGCTTGGCGATGGTCTTGGCAAGGTTGAGCGGCTCGTCCTTGTCGAGCGGATCGGGGCGGCCGTGGCCCACGTCGCAGAACGGGCAGCGGCGCGTGCACTTGTCGCCCATGATCATGAAGGTGGCGGTGCCGTTGCCGAAGCATTCGCCGATGTTCGGGCACGAGGCTTCTTCGCACACGGTATGCAGGTTGCTTTCGCGCAGGATCTGCTTGATCTCGTAGAAGCGCGTGGTCGGGCTGCCGGCCTTGACGCGGATCCAGTCGGGCTTCTTGAGCACCTCGCCGCCCTGCACCACCTTGACGGGGATGCGCGAGAGCTTGGCCGCCGCTTTCTGCTTGGCCAGGGGGTTGTAGTTTTCGGCGCTTTGCGCGTCGCGGACGACTTCTGTGGTGCTCATTGGTATGTCAAGGCGCCAGGAAGGCGCGGAGCTTCTGGCTCAGCACCGTGGCGGCTTCTTCCCATGTGGTTTGAATGCCGATTGTAGAAAGGTCGACCGTTTGCAGCCCCGCGTAGCCGCAAGGGTTGATGCGCGAGAAGGGTTCGAGGTCCATTTCGACGTTGAGCGCCACGCCGTGGTAAGTGGCGTGGCGGCTCACCTTGATGCCCAGCGCGGCGATCTTGCCGAGGCCCCGGAACGGGTCGGCGGCGGGCAGCGGGCCGGCCAGGGCTGAACCAGGCAAAGGCGATGCCTTCAGCATCGCGTGCGAGAACGGGTCGTCCAGGCGCACGTAGATGCCCGGCGCGCCCGGCACGCGGTGGCCGGTCACGCCGAAGTGGGCGAGGGTGCGCAGCACCGATTCCTCGATGCGGTAGACGTATTCCTTCACGAAATAGCCGGCGCGCCGCAGGTCTATCAGCGGATAGGCCACCACCTGGCCGGGGCCGTGGAAGGTGACCTGGCCGCCGCGGTCGGTCTGCACGACGGGAATGGCGCCGGGGTTCAGGAGGTGGTCCTGCCTGCCGGCAATGCCCTGGGTGAACACCGGCGCGTGCTCGCAGATCCACAGCGCGTCGGGCGTCTCGGGCGTGCGCTCGAGCGTGAACTGCTTCATGGCCGCGAAAGTGGTCGCGTAGTCGACGCGGCCCATCGGATGCAGCTCGATGGCGGGAACGGTGGCGGCGGTGTCTGTCATGGCGTGGCCTGCCGCGCGGGCAGCTTGCGGGTCTCGCCGATGGCGAGCGTGAAGAAGGCGTCGTCCGCCACGCCCTGGGCCTTGCGGGCTGCGGCAAGGTCCTTGGGCGGCTGGTCGAGCGCTTCGTCGGTGAGCGAGAAGGTGCCCCAGTGCACGCCCAGGCTGCGCCTGGCGTGCAGCTCGCGGTGGATGCGCACGCTTTCGTCGGGGTTGACGTGCTGGTCCTTCATGAACCAGCGGGGCTCGTAGGCGCCGACGGGCAGCAGCGCGAGGTCGAAGCCGCCGCCCTGCGCGTCGGCCTGGCGCGGCGCGAGACGGGCCTGGATGTCGGCGAAATCCTTCGAGTAGCCGGTGTCGCCGGAATAGAACACGTGCAGCTTCGGCGAAAGCAGCGCGAAGCCGCCCCAGAGCGTCTTCATGCGGTCGCCAAGACCGCGGGCGCTCCAGTGCTGCGCGGGTGTCAGGAACACCTGCACCGCGTCGCTGTTGGCGCCAGCGTCGATGCCCGCGCCGTTGCGCTGGACGAGCGGCTGTGCGGAAGCTGCCGAAGGCGTGGCAGGCAGCGTGACGCTGTCCCACCAGTCGAGTTCGACCGCGTTCGTGACGCCGCGCTCCGCGAGCCACGGCTTGATGCCCAGCGGCACCACGAACAGCGGCGGGCCGCCGGCCTGCGCATTCAGCGCCTTCACGCTGTCCTCGTCGAGGTGGTCGTAGTGGTTGTGGCTGACCAGCACGAGGTCGATGCGCGGCAGGTCCTTCAGGGCCACGCCGGGCGGCTGGAAGCGCTTCGGTCCCGCGAAAGAGACGGGCGAGGCGCGCTCGCCGAACACCGGATCGGTCAGCACGTTGAGGCTGCCGTTCGCGGTCGGCACCTGCACCAGCACGGTGGCGTGGCCGATGAAGGTGGCGGCGGGCCGGGCCTTTGCGCCGGTGTTCGACGCAATGAAGGCGAGGTCTGGCGCGACCACCGGCGGTGGCGCTTCGGACGCGGGCGGCAGGCCCTTGAACCACGAAGGAATCTGCCAGCCCAGCAGCACGTCGGTGAAGAAATTCTTGGGCTTGAAGTCGACGTAGTTGTCCTGGAAGCCGTCGGGCCGGTGGTGTCTGCGGCTGGCGTCGTAGTACGGGTTCGGCGGCGTCGAGCAGGCGGCCAGCAGGCCACCCGCGCAGAGCGCCGCCGCGACGTGCCGCAGGCGGGTCAAAGCACGACCTTGACCTGCGGGTGCGACGACAGCGCGCGGTACAGGTCGTCGAGCTGTTCGCGGCTGGTGGCCGTGACGGTGATGGTCACGCCGAGGTAGTTGCCGGCCTTGCTGTCGCGCAGCTCGACGGTGGTGGCGTCGAAGGTGGGGTCGAAGCGCTCGGCGATCTGCGTGACGGCGTGCACGAAGCCGTCGACCTTGGCGCCCATCACCTTGATCGGGAACTGCGAGGGGTACTCGATCAGCGACTCCTTGCGCGGGTCGGGGATCGAGGTGGTTTCGGTGGTGGTCGTGTTGTCGGTCATGCCGGGACTCCGTGCTTCTGTGCGTTGCGTAGCTTGGCCTCCTGGTAGGCCGCGTACAAGCTCTTGTAGATGGGGCCGGGGCGGCCGTTGCCAATAGCCTTGCCGTCGAGCGTGACCACGGGCAGCAGCTCCTTGCTGGCCGAGGAGATCAGCAGCTCGTCGGCGGCGAACACCTCGTCGCGCGAGATGCGGCGCAGCGTGAAAGGAATGCCATGCTCCTCGCACAGGCGCTCCAGCAGGCCATAGCGGATGCCGGTCAGCACGAGGTTGTCCCTGGGCGGGCCGGCGAGCACGCCGTCCTTCACGATCCACACATTGCTCGACGAGGCTTCGCTGAGCCATTCGCCGCGGAACATGATGGTCTCGGCCGCGCCGGCTTCCACGCTGATCTGCCGCGCGAGCACGGCGCCCAGCAGGCTGGTGCTCTTGATGTGGGCCTTCTGCCAGCGGAAGTCTTCCGCCGTCACGCAGGCCACGCCCTTGGCGCGCACGGCCTCGGAGATGGGCGGCAGCGGGTTCACCATCACGAACACCGTGGGGCGAATGCCGCGCACCATGGCGTGGTCGCGCGGCGCCACGCCGCGTGTCACCTGAAAGTAAACGGATTGTGGCGCTTCGCCGCCGGGAGCGACCAGCCGCATCACGATCTCGCGCCACTGCGCGAGCGAGAGCGGGTTCTCGATCTGCAGCTCTGCGAGCGAGCGGTCGAGCCGGGCCATGTGCTCCTCGAAACAGAAGGGCTGGCCGAAGTAGACGGGGACGTATTCGTAGATGCCGTCGCCGAAAATGAAGCCGCGGTCCAGGACGCTGATCTTCGCGTCGCGCAGCGCGGTGTACTCGCCATCGAGGTAACAAAGCGTGGCGGGCAGGGCGTCGGTGATAGGGTGCATGCAGGAATTATGGTTGCGTGCGCCGGGTCGGGCTCGCGTCAGGGAATGCAGGAGCGATTTGCATGCGCGACACGTGGGGTGGCGGGATGGGTTGGGTTTTTACTTATAATCAATGGCTTTGTAGAAATTCTGGGTCGTCATCCGGGCTTCATTCAAAATGAAAACAATCGCCCGACAAGACTCGGAGGTCGCTGAAGACCTCGACGCAGAATTCAAGCCGTTGACCGCCGAGGAGGCGCGTGAACTGCGTGCAAAGAACCCTTCGATCTCCCCCTGGCGGGTGGTCGCGGGGCAGTTGGTTGTCGGTCTGCTGGTGGCTCTGGCCATCTGGGGGCTGACGGGGAGGCAAAATCTGGGTTGGTCCGCCGCTTACGGTGCGATCGCGGTGGTCATTCCATCGGCGGTGTTCGCACGGGGGCTGACCGGTCGGTTTTCTTCCCTGAATCCGGGTACTGCGGTGTTCGGGTTCTTCCTGTGGGAAATGGTCAAGATGGCCTTGTCTGTGGCGATGCTGATCGCTGCGCCAAGGCTGATTACGGCGCTGAGCTGGCCAGCAATGCTGGTCGGCCTGGTGGTGACAATGAAGGCGGCCTGGTTGGCGGTGATGTTCTCGCCCCGGCGCCGGAAACAGAGAGACGAGTAACGGAATGGCTGCTGAAAACGCTGCGGAACATAGTCAGACCGCGGGTGAATACATCGTTCACCACTTGACGCACCTGCAAAGCTCCAAGCCTGGAGGTGTGGCTGACTTTACGGTTTTCAATTTCGACTCGCTCTTCTTCTCGATCTCGCTCGGCATCCTGGGCTGCTGGCTGCTGTGGCTTGCCGCCCGCAAGGCCACTTCGGGCGTTCCCGGCCGTTTTCAAGCGGCGGTCGAGTTGCTGGTCGAAATGGTCGACCAGCAGGCCAAGGGCATCGTCCACAACGCCACGAGCCGCAAGTTCGTGGCCCCGCTGGCACTCACGATCTTCGTCTGGATCTTCCTGCTGAACGCGATGGACCTGTTCCCGGTCGATCTGTTCCCGGCCATCTGGGCCAAGATCTTCGGCCTCGCCGGCGAAGACCCGCACCACGCCTACCTGCGCGTCGTGCCCACGGCCGACCTCTCGGTGACCATGGGCATGTCGGTGGCCGTGCTGCTGATCTGCATCTACTACAACATCAAGATCAAGGGCGCTGGCGGCTGGGTGCACGAGCTATTCACCGCCCCCTTCGGCAACCACTGGGCGCTGTACCCCTTCAACTTCGCCATGCAGATGATCGAGTTCGTCGCCAAGACGGTCTCGCACGGCATGCGGTTGTTCGGCAACATGTACGCCGGTGAACTGATCTTCCTGCTGATCGCCCTGATGGGCGGTGCCTGGTCCATGTCGGCCACCGGCATCGGCCTGGCCATCGGCCACATCATCGCGGGCACGGCCTGGGCCATCTTCCACATCCTGATCATCACGTTGCAAGCCTTCGTGTTCATGATGCTGACGCTGGTCTACATCGGCCAGGCCCACGATCACCACTGATCATCAGTTTTCGTTTCTGTTTTTGTTTTTCTCTTCAACCAAAGTCCTCTAGGAGTCATCATGGAAGTTATTAGCTTTGTTGCACTGGCCGCCGGCCTGATCATCGGTCTGGGCGCTGTTGGCGCATGTATCGGCATCGGCATCATGGGCAGCAAGTACCTCGAGTCGGCCGCACGTCAGCCCGAACTCATGGGTGAACTCCAAACCAAGATGTTCCTGCTGGCTGGTCTGATCGACGCCGCTTTCATTATCGGTACCGGTATCGCCCTGTGGTTCGCAACGGCCAACCCGTTCCTGTCGCAAATCGCCAACCTGCCGAAGTAAGTCTTTCTCGTCGGACCTGCGTCGTCGTTCTCTAGAGCCCCTAGCGAATGGCTTCGATTCAATCCCATAGAGAGGGTGAAAAGTGAGCATTACCGGTACCCTGATCGTTCAGATGATCGTGTTCCTGATCCTGGTCGGGTTCACGATGAAGTACGTGTGGCCGCCGATCGCGAAGGCGTTGGACGACCGCGCTGCGAAGATCGCCGAAGGCCTCGCTGCCGCCGACAAGGCCAAGTCCGAGCTGACCGCCGCCAACAAGCGCGTGGAAGCCGAACTGGGCCAGGCACGCAACGAGTCCGCACAGCGTCTTGCCGACGCCGAACGTCGCGCCCAGGCCATCGTTGAAGAGGCCAAGGCCCGCGCGACCGAGGAAGGCAACAAGATCGTTGCAGCCGCACGCGTCGAAGCCGACCAGCAGGCACTGAAGGCCCGTGAGGCCCTGCGCGAGCAGGTCGCCGCGCTGGCCGTCAAGGGCGCGGAGCAGATTCTGCGCAAGGAAGTGAATGCAGGCGTTCACGCCGATTTGCTCGCCCGTCTGCAGACCGAACTCTGATAGAAGCCATGGCAGAACTCGCCACCATTGCACGCCCCTACGCCGAGGCGCTCTTCAAGGCGTCGTCGTCCGACCTCGCCGGCACCAGCGCCTGGCTCGAAAAGGTTGCCGCCATCGCGGCCAGCCCGGAGCTCAAGCAGTTCGCCGAGAACCCCAAGGCCACGGCCGAACAGGTGATCGGCGTGGTCGCCGGTGCATTCGGTGCACCGCTCGCCGCTCCCGCCCAGAACTTCCTGGGTGCGCTCCTCGAGAACGGACGTTTTTCGGTGCTGCCGGAAATTGCGAAGCAGTTCCGGGCACTGGCCAACGCGAAGAGCGGTTCGTCCGACGCCGTTGTCTACAGCGCCTTCCCGATCGATGCCGCGGCCCTCGCCAACGTGTCGGCCGCGCTCGAAAAGCGTTTCGGTCGCAAGCTCCAGGTCACGGTCCAGCAAGAGCCGGAACTGATCGGTGGCATTCGTGTGGTGGTCGGCGACGAGGTGCTCGACACCTCCGTCAAAGCGCGCCTTGAACAAATGAAAGTTGCGCTGGCGGCCTGACGGTCTCCATCGCCTTACAAAGAAAGAAGGAAAGAGTCATGCAACTCAATCCCGCAGAAATTTCCGAACTGATCAAGAGCCGCATCGAGGGCCTCGGGGTCAGCGCCAACATCCGCAACGAAGGCACCGTGGTTTCGGTGACTGACGGCATCGTGCGCGTGCACGGCCTGTCGGACGCGATGCAGGGCGAAATGCTCGAATTCCCGCCGAGCGCAGACGGTACGCCGTCGTTCGGCCTCGCACTGAACCTCGAGCGCGACTCCGTCGGCGCCGTGATTCTGGGCGAATACGAGCACATCTCCGAAGGCGACACCGTCAAGTGCACGGGCCGCATCCTGGAAGTGCCGGTCGGCCCCGAGCTCATCGGCCGCGTGGTGAACGCACTGGGCCAGCCGATCGACGGCAAGGGTCCCATCAACGCCAAGATGACCGACGTGATCGAGAAGGTCGCTCCGGGCGTGATCGCACGGAAGTCCGTCGACCAGCCGATGCAGACCGGCCTGAAGTCCGTCGACTCGATGGTGCCCGTCGGCCGCGGCCAGCGCGAGCTGATCATCGGCGACCGCCAGACCGGCAAGACCGCGGTGGCCATCGACGCGATCATCAACCAGAAGGGTCAGAACATGACCTGCGTCTACGTTGCGATCGGCCAGAAGGCTTCGTCGATCAAGAACGTGGTGCGCGCTCTCGAACAAGCCGGCGCGATGGACTACACCATCGTGGTGGCGGCATCGGCCTCCGAATCGGCAGCCATGCAATACGTGTCGGCCTACTCGGGCTGCACGATGGGCGAATACTTCCGCGACCGCGGCCAGGACGCACTGATCGTCTATGACGACCTGTCCAAGCAAGCCGTGGCATACCGCCAGGTCTCGCTGCTGCTGCGCCGCCCGCCAGGCCGCGAAGCCTACCCCGGCGACGTGTTCTATCTCCACAGCCGCCTGCTCGAACGCGCAGCCCGCGTGAACGCCGACTACGTCGAAGCCTTCACCAAGGGTGAAGTCAAGGGCAAGACCGGTTCGCTGACCGCACTGCCGATCATCGAAACGCAAGCCGGCGACGTGTCCGCCTTCGTTCCGACCAACGTGATCTCGATCACCGACGGCCAGATCTTCCTGGAAACCAACCTGTTCAACGCCGGTATCCGCCCCGCCATCAACGCCGGTATCTCGGTGTCGCGCGTGGGTTCGTCGGCCCAGACCAACCTGGTGAAGAACCAGTCCGGCGGTATCCGTACCGACCTGGCGCAGTACCGCGAACTCGCGGCCTTCGCCCAGTTCGCATCGGACCTGGACGAAGCCACCCGCAAGCAGCTCGACCGCGGTGCCCGCGTGACCGAACTGCTGAAGCAGACCCAGTACAGCCCGCTGCCCATCTCGCTGATGAGCGCCACGCTGTTCGCGGTGAACAAGGGCTTCATGGACGACATCGACGTCAAGAAGGTGCTCTCGTTCGAACACGGCTTCCACCAGTACCTGAAGTCGAGCCACGCCTCGCTGCTGGAAACGATGGAAAAGCACGGCGCCAAGTGGGACGTCAAGCCCGCCAAGGCCGACGACAGCGACGCCAAGAAGGCACTCAAGAAGACCTGCCAGGACGCCGAAGCCGAACTGCTTGCCGCCGCCACTTCGTTCAAGAAGTCGTTCGCCTGATCGACGCAAGAAGGAGCTCTCATGGCAGCTGGTAAGGAAATCCGCGGCAAGATCAAATCGGTGGAAAACACCAAGAAGATCACCAAGGCCATGGAAATGGTCTCGGTTTCCAAGATGCGCAAGGCGCAGGAACGCATGCGCGCCGCTCGCCCCTACAGCGAAAAAATCCGCAACATCGCGGCCAATCTCGGCAAGGCGAATCCGGAGTACACCCACGCGTTCATGAAGACGACCGAAGCCAAGGGCGTCGGTTTCATCATCGTGACCAGCGACAAGGGCCTGTGCGGCGGCTTGAACACCAACCTGCTGCGTGCAGTGACGGCCAAGCTGCGCGAAGCGCAGTCGGCCGGCAACGTGGTGGAGTCGGTGGCCATCGGCAGCAAGGGCCTGGGTTTCCTGAACCGCATCGGCGCCCGCGTGGTGGCCCATGTGACACAACTGGGCGACACGCCGCATCTCGACAAGCTCATCGGGCCGGTCAAGACGCTGCTCGACGCCTATGCGGAAGGCAAGCTGTCGGCCGTGTACCTGTGCTACACGAAGTTCATCAACACCATCAAGCAAGAGCCGATGGTGGAGCAGTTGCTGCCGCTCAAGGCCGAAACGCTGCAGACCGAGTCGGGACACCATTCGTGGGACTACATCTACGAACCCGACGCGCAAAGCGTGATCGACGAGCTGCTGGTGCGCTATGTGGAATCGCTGGTGTACCAGGCCGTGGCCGAGAACATGGCGTCCGAGCATTCGGCGCGCATGGTGGCCATGAAGGCTGCAACGGACAACGCGGGCAACGTGATCAGCGAACTGAAGCTGGTCTACAACAAGACCCGTCAGGCCGGCATCACCAAGGAACTGTCGGAGATCGTGTCCGGCGCTGCAGCCGCCGCGGGCGTTTGATGGTTGGCGGGGCAATGGAACGGGCCACATTGCCTGCCGTGCGCGCCTAGCGTGCACAGTGATTCAAGGCCTTCTTTCAAGGGGACTACGCGCAAATGAAGAAAATTCTTGCTCTGGTGGCGGTTGCTGCCGCTCTGACCGCCTGCTCCAAAAAGGAAGAGGCGCCCGCGCCTGCACCGGCTCCGGCTGCTGCACCCGCGGCGCCCGCGCCCGCTCCCGCCGCCGCAACGCCTGCAGCCCCCGCAGCGGCATCGACGGCTTCGGCCGACCTGCCGCAAGAGTGCAACGACTACCTGGCCAAGGTGCAGACCTGCGTCTCCGCGCAAAGCGGTGCAGCCGCCGACGCGATGAAGGCAAGCCTCGACCAGACCAAGGCCACCTGGGCTTCCATGGGTGCCGACAAGGCTGCGCTGGGTCAGGCCTGCAAGGCCGCCTCGGACGCATTCGCGGCGCAAGCCACGGCAATGAAGTGCTGACCTGAACTGAACCAATCAAGGGTGCCGGCCCGTCCGGCATTCTTGCAAAAGCGGCCCGTTTCGGCACCAGGACGCTTCTGCAAGAACCTGTCGCAAATTTATTGAGATCCATCCAGAAGGAAACGCCATGGCTGAAGGAAAAATTGTCCAATGTATCGGCGCCGTGGTCGACGTGGAGTTCCCGCGTGACCAGATGCCCAAGGTGTACGACGCCTTGAAATTCGAAGGCAGCGCGCTGACTCTCGAAGTCCAGCAACAGCTCGGCGACGGCGTGGTGCGCACGATTGCACTGGGCTCGTCCGACGGCCTGCGCCGCGGCCTGATCGTCACGAACACCGGCGCACCCATCACGGTGCCCGTCGGCAAGGCCACGCTCGGCCGCATCATGGACGTGCTGGGCGCGCCCATCGACGAACGCGGCCCGGTCGGCCAGGAGCTCACCGCTTCGATCCACCGCAAGGCTCCCGCGTACGACGAACTGTCGCCTTCGCAAGACCTGCTGGAAACCGGCATCAAGGTGATCGACCTGGTGTGCCCGTTCGCCAAGGGCGGCAAGGTGGGCCTGTTCGGTGGCGCCGGCGTGGGCAAGACCGTGAACATGATGGAACTCATCAACAACATCGCCAAGGCTCACTCGGGTCTGTCGGTGTTCGCCGGTGTGGGTGAACGTACCCGCGAAGGCAACGACTTCTATCACGAGATGGCCGACTCCGGCGTCGTGAACCTCGAGAAGCTCGAGGACTCGAAGGTGGCCATGGTCTACGGCCAGATGAACGAACCCCCGGGCAACCGTCTGCGCGTGGCGCTGACCGGCCTGACCATCGCCGAGTCGTTCCGCGACGAAGGCCGTGACGTTCTGTTCTTCGTGGACAACATCTACCGCTACACGCTGGCCGGTACCGAAGTGTCGGCTCTGCTGGGCCGCATGCCTTCCGCCGTGGGCTACCAGCCGACGCTGGCCGAGGAAATGGGCCGCCTGCAGGAGCGGATCACGTCGACCAAGGTCGGCTCGATCACCTCGATCCAGGCCGTTTACGTTCCCGCCGACGACTTGACCGACCCGTCGCCCGCCACCACCTTCGCCCACTTGGACTCGACCGTGGTGCTGTCGCGTGACATCGCTTCGCTCGGTATCTACCCCGCCGTGGACCCGCTGGACTCGACCTCGCGCCAGCTCGACCCGAACGTGGTCGGCGAAGAGCACTACAACGTGGCCCGCGCCGTGCAAGGCACGCTGCAGCGCTACAAGGAACTGCGCGACATCATCGCGATCCTGGGCATGGACGAACTGGCTCCCGACGACAAGCTCGCCGTGGCCCGCGCCCGCAAGATCCAGCGTTTCCTGTCGCAGCCGTTCCACGTGGCCGAAGTGTTCACGGGCTCGCCCGGCAAGTACGTGCCGCTGGCCGAAACCATCCGTGGCTTCAAGATGATCGTGAACGGCGAAGCCGACCACCTGCCGGAACAAGCGTTCTACATGGTGGGCGGCATCGACGAAGCGTTCGAAAAGGCCAAGAAGGTCGCTTAAGAAGGAATCACCATGGCAGGCACCATTCATGTGGACGTGGTCAGCGCGGAAGAGTCGATCTTCTCGGGCGAAGCCAGGTTCGTCGCGCTGCCCGGTGAAGCCGGTGAGCTCGGCATCTACCCGCGCCACACCCCGCTGATCACGCGCATCCGCCCCGGCGCCGTGCGCATCGAAATGGCCGATGGCGGCGAAGAGTTCGTCTTCGTGGCCGGCGGCATTCTCGAAGTGCAGCCCAACGCCGTGACCGTGCTGTCCGACACCGCGATCCGCGGCAAGGACCTCGACGACGAGAAGGCCAACCAGGCCAAGGCCGCGGCTGAGGAAGCACTGAAGAACGCGAAGAGCGACATCGACATCGCGATGGCGCAATCGGAGCTGGCCGTGATGGCCGCCCAGATCGCGGCGCTGCGCAAGTACCGCCAGAAGAAGTAAGTAAGCAAGCAATCAAGGAGCCCCCCTGGGCTCTCTTCCTGAAAAGCCGCCTCCGGGCGGCTTTTTTGCGTCCGGCGTTTCCCCATTCAAGTCGACTTCGGTTTGAACTTGGCCGAAGTTCGGCCTTGTCCGGCTGAAGGCCTGCACCTAGTATTCGCCTTCGCCCGACAGCCGAAGGTTGCGGGCGGCGACTTCAAAAGAAAGAACACGGAGACAAACGCGTGGCACCCTGGAGCGGCATCACCGCCGATGAAATGCGGCTGCTGGAAACGACCTTCTGGTCGGCCGGCGGATCGCGCCATGCCATGGCCGAGCAGCTCGGCTTCTCCAAGAGCAAGGCCAATGCGCTCATCGCCGGCCTCGTCGAACAGGGGCTGCTGGCCGAAGCGGGCCTGCAGCGTTCGTCGGGCGGGCGGCGTGCCGAAAACCTCCAGCTGCACTTCGGGCTCGGCGTGCTGGTCGGCATCGACATCGGCGCGACCAGCCTCGGCGTGGCCGTGCTGCGGCCCGACCTCACCGTGCTTGCGCAACATGAAGAGCCCGCCGACGTGCGCGAGGGCCCGGCCGTGGTGCTGGCCCGGGTACGGGTGCTGATGCGCGAATTGCTGGCGCAAGGCGGCCACGCCGCGCGCGACGTGCTCGGCATCGGCATCGGCGTGCCCGGCCCCGTCAACTTCGAGATCGGCCAGCTCGTGAACCCGCCGCTGATGCCCGCGTGGGACAGCTTCTCGATCCGCGATTACCTGCGCGAGGACTACGCCGCGCCCGTCTTCGTCGACAACGACGTGAACCTCATGGCGCTCGGCGAGCTGTGGAGGCTCAAGCGTTCGCTGACCAATTTCCTCGTCATCAAGATCGGGACCGGCATCGGCTGCGGCATCGTCTGCCACGGCGAGGTGTACCGGGGCGCGGCCGGCTCCGCGGGCGACGTGGGCCACATCTGCGTCGACCAGGAGGGGCCGCGCTGCCACTGCGGCAACCTGGGCTGCGTCGAGGCCATGGCGGCCGGCCCCGCGATCACTCGCATGGCCGTGCAGGCGGCCGAGGCCGGCGAAAGCGAACTGCTGGCCGAGTGCCTGCGCGTGCATGGCCGCATCGACGCGATCGACGTCGGCCAGGCCAGCCGCGGCGGCGACACCGCGGCCAACGGCATCATCCAGCGCGCGGGCAGCCTCATCGGCCAGATGCTCGCGTCGGTCGTCAACTTCTTCAACCCGTCGCATGTGTTCATCGGCGGCGGCATCACGCGCATCGGGCCGCTGTTCCTCGCGGCGGTGCGCCAGAGCGTGTACCAGCGCTCGCTCGCGCTCTCCACGCGGCACCTGGAAATCCAGTACACGCCGCTGGGCATGCAAGGCGGACTGATAGGCGCCGGCGTGCTCGCGATGCACGAGACCCTGAAGGTCCGCGGAGTGGCGCCATGAGCGGCAGTACGCCAAGCAACAAGGGCAGCGTCGCCGTCGAGTTCGACGGCGTGGTCAAGGCCTTCGGCCCGGTGCAGGTGCTGCACGGCGTGAGCTTTGCGCTCGCGCCCGGTCGCGTATACGGCCTGCTCGGCGAGAACGGCGCGGGCAAGTCGACGCTGATGAAGATTCTTGCCGGCTACGAGCAGCTCACCGGCGGCACGCTGCGCATCAACGGCCAGCCGCAGCAGTTCGGCAGCTCGCGCAATGCCGAGGCGCTGGGCATCGTGCTGATCCACCAGGAGTTCAACCTCGCGGAAGACCTGAGCGTGGCGCAGAACATCTTCCTGGGCCACGAGAAGAAGAAAGGCTGGCTGCTCGACGACGCCTCGATGGAACGCGAAGCCGCCGCCGCGCTCGCCGCCGTCGGGCTGAACATCGATCCGCGCACCAAGGTGCGAAAGCTCATCGTCGCCGAGAAGCAGCTCGTCGAGATCGCGAAGGCCATTGCCCGGCGCGCGCGCCTGCTCGTGATGGACGAACCCACCGCCACGCTCACGCCCGGCGAGACCGAGCGGCTGTTCAAGCTCATCGCACAGTTGCGCGCCGATGGCGTGACCATCGTCTACATCTCGCACAAGCTCGACGAGGTGGAGCAGGTAACCGACGAGGTGATCGTCATGCGCGACGGCCGCTTCGTCGCGCGCGCGCCCACGCCCGAGGTCACGCGCCAGCAGATGGCCAACCTCATGGTGGGCCGCGAGCTGGCCGATCTGTACCCGCCGCGCGACGTGGTGGTGGCCGCCGATGCGCCCGCCATGCGCGTGCGAAATTTCAATGTGCCCGGCTGGGCGCAAGACGTGAGCTTCGAGGTGCGCCCCGGCGAGATCCTCGGTTTCGCGGGCCTCGTGGGCGCGGGCCGCACCGAGCTCTTCGAAGGCCTGCTCGGCCTTCGCCCCGCGAGCGGCAGCGTCGAGATGCTCGGCAGGCCCGTGCCCGGCAGCAAGGGCTGGCGCAACCCGCGCGACGCGGCGAAGCACGGCCTCACCTATCTGAGCGAAGACCGCAAGGGCAAGGGCCTGCACGTCAACTTCGGCCTGCGGCAGAACCTCACGCTGATGGCGCTCGAGCGCTATGCGCAGCCCTGGCTCAAGCCCGAAGCCGAACGCGGCGCGCTGGCCGGGGCGGTGAAGGACTACGGCATCCGCACCGGCTCGCTCGAGGTCAAGGCCTCGTCGCTGTCGGGCGGCAACCAGCAGAAGCTCGCGCTCGCCAAGGTGCTGCAGCCGCAGCCGAAGGTGGTGGTGCTCGACGAGCCCACGCGCGGCGTGGACGTGGGCGCCAAGCGCGACATCTATTTCCTGATCCAGCGACTGGCCCGCGAAGGGCTCGCGGTGATCGTCGTCTCGTCGGAACTGATGGAGCTGATCGGCCTGTGCCACCGCGTGGCGGTGATGCGCGCCGGAAAGCTGGTCGCCACGCTCGACGCGGACCATTTGACAGAAGAGGAGCTCATCGCTCATGCCACCGGAACAGCAGACACCACCGCCGCGCACGCTTGAAGCCGCGCAGCAGCAGCACCGCAGCGAGGCAAAGCCGCGCTGGACCGAGCGCCTGCACGGCCTCGGCCCGGTCATCGGCCTGGTGCTGCTTTGCATTGCCGGCACGCTGCTCAACAGCGACTTCGCGACCGTCGACAACGCGATGAACGTGCTCACGCGCACGGCCTTCATCGGCATCATCGCGGTGGGCATGTGCTTCGTGATCATCTCGGGCGGCATCGACCTGTCGGTGGGCTCGATGGCCGCGCTCATCGCGGGCAGCGTGATCATGTTCATCAACTGGGCCGGCCCGGCATCGGGCTCGCCGCTGCTGGCGGTGGTGATGGGCGCGGTGCTGGCCATCGTGCTGGGTGCCGTGTTCGGCCTTGCGCACGGCCTGCTCATCACCAAGGGGCGCATCGAGCCCTTCATCGTGACGCTGGGCACGCTGGGCATCTTCCGCGCGTACCTCACCTACTTTGCGGACGGCGGCGCGCTCACGCTCGACAACGAACTGTCGGACCTGTACGCGCCGGTGTACTACGCCAGCCTCGCGGGCATTCCGGTGCCGGTGTGGGTGTTCGTGATCGTCGCGATCATCGGCGGCGTCATATTGAACCGCACGGCCTACGGGCGCTACGTGCAGGCCATCGGCTCGAACGAGCAGGTGGCGCGCTACGCGGCCGTGGACGTCGACCGCGTGAAGATCATGACCTACGTGCTGCTCGGCGTGTGCGTGGGCATCGCCACGCTGCTCTACGTGCCGCGCCTGGGCTCGGCCTCGCCGACCACCGGCCTGCTGTGGGAGCTGGAAGCCATTGCCGCGGTGATCGTCGGCGGCACCGCGCTCAAGGGCGGCGCGGGCAGCATCACCGGCACGGTGGTGGGCGCGATCCTGCTCTCGGTCATCAGCAACATCCTGAACCTCACCAGCATCATCAGCGTGTACCTGAATGCCGCGGTGCAGGGCTTCGTGATCATCATCGTCGCGTTCCTGCAGCGCGGCCGGCGCTAGTTCCGTTCCCGTTCCGTTCCATCCACCAAGAGGAGACATCCAGCATGACAACTTTCACCAGACGCCTCGCGCTCACGGCCGTTGCCGCCGCAGCCTTCGCCAGCCTGCCCGCGCTCGCCGCAGAGAAGGTCAACCTCGGCGTTTCGATTCCCGCGGCCACGCACAGCTTCATGGGCGGCATCAACTACTGGGCCAACCAGGCGAAGAAGGACCTCGAGAAGGAACACAAGGACCTGAAGATCACGATCAAGACGGCAGCCAACGCGCCCGAGCAGGCCAACCAGCTGCAAGACCTGTCGACGGTGACCAAGATCAATGCGCTGGTCGTGTTCCCGTTCGAATCCGCCGCGCTGACCAAGCCGGTCGCGCAGGTCAAGGCCAAGGGCGCCTATGTGACCGTGGTCGACCGCGGCCTCACCGACACCAGCGCGCAGGATGCCTATGTGGCCGGCGACAACACCGCCTTCGGCAAGATCCCGGCCGAGTACATCGTGAAGCAGCTCAACGGCAAGGGCAACGTGGTGGCGCTGCGCGGCATTGCGACCACGCTCGACAACGAGCGCATGGACGCCTTCAACGCCGTGCTCAAGGGCAGCCCCGACATCAAGCTGCTGGACGCCAAGTACGCCAACTGGAACCGCGACGACGCCTTCAAGGTCACGCAGGACTACCTCACCCGTTTCAAGAACATCGACGCCATCTGGGCCGCCGACGACGACATGGCCGTGGGCGTGCTCAAGGCCATCTCGCAGGCCAAGCGCGACGACATCAAGATCGTGTTCGGCGGCGCCGGCGCGAAGGACATGGTCAAGACCATCATGGACGGCAAGGACCCGCGCATCACGGCCGACGTGAGCTATTCGCCCAAGTTCATCTACGACGCGATCAAGCTCACGGCCGAAGCGCGCCTGAAGGGCGAGAAGCTGCCGGCGACGACGATCATTCCTTCGGTGCTGATCACGAAGGAAAACGCCAAAGAGTTCTACCACCCCAACTCGCCGTTCTGAGGTGATCGAGATCGCTCCACGCAAGCTCCGCTACGCCATGGTCGGCGGCGGCCGCGACGCCTTCATCGGCGCCGTGCACCGCAAGGCCATGGCGCTCGACGGCCAGATCGAGCTCGTGGCGGGGGCGCTGTCGTCGAGCCCCGACAAGGCGCGCGCCTCGGGCCGCGACCTCGGCCTGGCCGACGGCCGCAACCACGGCGACTGGCAGTCGCTGCTGGCCGACGAGCTGAAGCGGCCCGCTGACGAACGGATCGACTTCGTGTCGATCGTCACGCCCAACCACGTGCACTTTCCGGTGGCGCAGGCCTTTGCCGACGCCGGCTTCCACGTGGTGTGCGACAAGCCGCTGGTGCACACGCGCGAGCAGGCCGATGCGCTGGTCGCCACCGTCGCGAAGCGGGGCACGGTGTTCGGCGTCACCTACAACTACACCGGCTACCCGATGGTGCGGCAGGCCCGCGAGATGGTGCGGTCGGGCCAGATCGGCGAAGTGCGCAAGGTCGTCGTCGAATACAACCAGGGCTGGCTTGCCAGCCATGTCGAAGGCGGCACCAACAAGCAGGCCGACTGGCGCACCGACCCCGCGCGCAGCGGCGCGGCCGGGGCCATCGGCGACATCGGCTCGCATGCCGAGAACCTCGTGGCCAGCGTCACCGGCCTGGAGATCGAAAGCCTCTGCGCCGACCTCAGCGCGCTGGTTCCGGGCCGCATGCTCGACGATGACGGCAGCCTGCTGCTGCGCTTCAAGGGCGGCGCGCGCGGCGTGCTGGTGGCCTCGCAGATCAGCACGGGGCTGGAGAACGACCTGCGCCTGCGCATCTCCGGCACGCGGGGCACGCTCGAATGGCACCAGGAGCAGCCCAGCCAGTTGCAGCACCTGCCGCACGACGGACCCAGGCGCGTGCTGACGCGCGGCGCGCCCTGGCTGTGCGAGGCCGCGCAACGCGCGAGCCGGCTGCCGGCGGGGCACCCCGAAGGCTTCATCGAGGCCTTCGCCAACGTGTATGCCGGCGTGGCGGCGGACATCCGCGCCCGTCTCGAAGGCCGTGCGGCCGACCCGCTGGCTGCCGACTATCCGCGCGTGGAAGACGGCGCGCGCGGCGTGCGCTTCATCGAACGCACGGTGGCATCCGCGCAAAGCGAATTAAAGTGGACGCCCTGGTAGCGCATGCGCGCTGCCGCGGGCTTCCATGACATCCACCATCACCGACAACACCGGCGCCTCGCGCCCGGCCACGCAGACCTGGCCCGCGGCGCTCTGGCGGCGCTGCATCACGCTGTTCCCGCTGAAGCTGGTGGGCAACACGGTCGCCACGCTCGGCTTCTTCCCGCTGTACTTCTGGATCGCGAAGAACGCGGGCCAGGCCTGGGTGCTGCCGCTCACCGCCTTCGACCGCGCCATCGCCTTCTGGCCGGCGCTGCTGCCGGTGTATCTCTCGCTGTGGGGCTACATCGCGCTGCCGGTGCTGCTGGCCAAGGACATGCGCGAGCTGACGCGCTTCTCCCTCGGCTGCGCGGCGATGACCTTGCTGGCGCTGCTCGTGTTCTGGTTCATGCCCACGGCCATTCCCAATTTCGCGGTCGCCACCACGCCGGGCACTTCGCTGCAGTTCCTGAAGATGGTCGATTCGGCGGGCAATGCCTTTCCGTCGCTGCATGTGTCGTTCTCGGTGTTCGCCTGCGTCATGCTCGCGCGGCAGTTGCGCGATGCGGGCGCGCCGGCATGGCTGCGCGTCGTCAACGTGGCGTGGGCCGCGGGCATCGTCTATTCGACGATGGCGGTGCGCCAGCATGTGCTGGTCGACGTGCTGGGCGGCCTTGCGCTGGGTGTCGCGCTCGGCGTGGCCACGCGGCAGCGGGAGCCGGCCGCGGCGGCGGTGCATGCGCGTGCGGCGTAGGCCGATCGCGGTATTCCGCCGCCACCGGGCGCGCGGTACAAATCCGGCATCGTCGTTGTCCATCCGATGCGGAGCCTTGCCATGAAGATTCGCCCGTCCGCCGCCGCTGCAGCCTGCCTTGCCGCGGCTGCCATCGCCATGCCCGCGTTCGCGCTCGACTATCCGGCGCGCAAGCCCGGCCTGTGGGAGATCCAGACCGGCGACGGCGGCAAGGGCCCGGGCCACACCATGCAGCAGTGCATCGACGCGGCCAGCGACAAGTCGCTGCGCGAAATGGGCCAGGGCATGGGCAAGGAAATGTGCTCGAAGCAGGAGCTGCGGCTCGACGGCGGCAAGCTGGTGATGGACTCCGTGTGCAAGATCGGCAACTCCACCGCCACCTCGCATGCGGTGATGAGCGGCGACTTCAACTCGGCCTACCGCATGGAAAGCAAATCGAGCTACAACCCGCCGCTCATGGGCCGCGCCGAAGGCACCAGCGTGATCGAGGCCAGGTGGGTCGGCCCCTGCAAGGCCGACCAGAAGCCCGGCGACATGGTCATGCCCAACGGCATGAAGATGAACGTCATCGACATGATGAACAACCGGCCCAAGCGGCCCTGACGGAGCCTGCGGGGCAGGCCGGCGGGTAGGCGCCGGCCCACAGCGCTTCGCGGCTGACGTTCGGCGCCGGGCGGCGCAGGCTGCGCCTACGATGGCGTGCCATGCCCGCAACGCAGCAAGAAGATCTCGTCGTCGCCCGGCCCGAGGGCCTGTACTGCCCGCCGGGCGATTTCTACATCGACCCCTGGCGGCCGGTGGCGCGCGCCGTCATCACCCACGCCCATTCGGACCACGCACGCACGGGGCATGGGCACTACCTGGCCCACACCGACAGCGCTGGCACCCTGCGCACCCGGCTGGGCGCCGACATCGACCTGCAGACGCTGCCCTACGGCGAAGCCATCACGCACCACGGCGTGCGCGTCTCCCTCCACCCGGCCGGCCACGTGCTGGGCTCGGCGCAGGTGCGGCTCGAGCACGGCGGGCGCGTGTGGGTGGCCTCGGGCGACTACAAGACCGAGCCCGACGGCACCTGCACCCCCTTCGAGCCGGTGGCTTGCGACACCTTCATCACCGAATCCACCTTCGGCCTGCCGATCTACCGCTGGCCCACGCATGCCGCGCTGTTCGCGGAGATCGACGCATGGTGGCGCGCCAATGCCGAGGCGGGGCGCGCTTCGGTGCTGTTCTGCTATGCCTTCGGCAAGGCGCAGCGCATCCTGCACGGGGTGGACGCGAGCATCGGGCCGATCGTGGTGCACGGGGCGGTGGAGCCGCTCAATGCCGTGTACCGCGCGGCGGGCGTGGCGCTGCCGCCGACGCTGCGCGTGAGCGACGAAGGTGTCGACGCGGCACTGCTCAAGCGCGCGCTGGTGCTGGCCCCGCCGTCGGCGCAGGGCACGCCGTGGATGCGCCGCTTCGGCAACTATGCCGATGCGTTCGCCAGCGGATGGATGCAGCTGCGTGGCACGCGCAGGCGGCGCGGCGTGGACCGCGGCTTCGTGATGTCGGATCACGCGGACTGGCCCGGGCTGCAGAAGGCGATCGCCGGCACGGGCGCGCAGCGCGTGTTCGTCACGCATGGCAGCGTGCAGGTGATGGTGCGGTGGCTGACGGAGAACGGGCTGGATGCGCAGGGCTTCAAGACCGAGTACGGCGATGAAGACGACCAGGCGGCACCCGACGGAGCCGCCGACGGCCGCCATCCCGGCCTTCCCCCGGCGGGGGAGGGAGCGAACGCATGAAAGCCTTTGCCGCGCTCTACCGCGAGCTCGACGCCAGCACCTCGAACCTCGCCAAGCAGGCCGCGCTGCAGCGCTACCTGCGCGAGGCCGACGCGGCCGATGCCGCATGGGCCGTGTACTTCCTGGCCGGCGGCAAGCCGCGCCAGCTGGTGCCCACCAAGCTGCTGCGCCTGCTCGCGCAGGAAGCCGCGGGCCTGCCGGAGTGGCTGTTCGACGAAAGCTACGACGCGGTTGGCGACCTCGCGGAAACCATCGCGCTGCTGCTGCCGCCCCCCAGCGAGGTGCATGACCTCGGGCTCGCGGACTGGGTCGAGCAGCACCTGCTGCCGCTGCGCGATGCGGCGAAGACTTCGCCCGAGCAACTGGCCGACCGCCTGCGCGCGCAGTGGCGCCAGCTCGCGGCCGAAGAGCGGCTCGTGTACTTCAAGCTCATTACCGGCGCGTTCCGCGTGGGCGTGTCGAAGCTGCAGGTCACGCAGGCGCTGGCGGCCGTCGGCGGCATCGACCCCAAGCGCGTCGCGCAGCGGCTCATGGGCTACACGCACATCGGCGCGCGGCCGCATCCGGACGACTACCAGGCGCTCATCGCACCCGAGTCGGGCATGGAGCAGGTGCAGAAGACCAGCGGGCAGCCGTACCCGTTCTTCCTTGCGCATCCGTTCAACCTGCCGGTGGAGCAGTTCGACGCCGTGCTCGGCCCGCCTTCCGGCTGGATCGTGGAATGGAAGTGGGACGGCATCCGTGCGCAACTGGTCAAGCGTGCGGGCGTGCCATGGGTGTGGTCGCGCGGCGAGGAGCTGGTGACGGAGCGATTCCCCGAACTCGCGGTGCTCGGCGAGGCCCTGCCCGACGGCACCGTGCTCGACGGCGAGATCGCGGTATGGCGCGACGGCAAGGTGCAGCCCTTTGCGGAGCTGCAGAAGCGCATCGGCCGCAAGACGCTCGGCGCCAAGCTGCTGCGCGACATCCCGGTCGTGCTGCTGGCCTACGACCTTCTCGAGTGGGAAGGCCGGGACCTGCGCGCGCTGCCGCAGTCGGAACGCCGGGCGCTGCTCGACGAACTGGTCGCGCGCATGCAGCACCCTTCGCTGCTGCCCAGCCCGATGCTCACGGGCGTCGACTGGAACGATCTGTCCACGCAGCGCGAAGCCGCGCGCGCCATGGGTGTCGAAGGCATGATGCTCAAGCGCCGCGACGCTCAGTACGGCGTGGGCCGCACCAAGGATGTCGGCGTGTGGTGGAAGTGGAAGATCGACCCATTGAGCATCGACGCCGTGCTGATCTACGCGCAGCGCGGCCATGGCCGCAGGGCGAGCCTGTACAGCGACTACACCTTCGCTGTGTGGGACGGCCCGCCCGGTCAGGAGGACCGCAGGCTCGTGCCCTTTGCCAAGGCTTACTCGGGCCTCACCGACGCCGAAATGGCGCGCGTGGACGCGATCATCCGCAAGACCACCGTGGAAACCTTCGGCCCGGTGAAGAGCGTGAAGCCGACGCTGGTGTTCGAGCTGGGCTTCGAGGGCATCGCGCGCAGCACCCGCCACAAGAGCGGCATCGCGGTGCGCTTTCCGCGCATGCTGCGGTGGCGTGAAGACAAGCCGGTGGAGGAGGCCGATACCTTGCAGACGCTTGCCGCGTTGCTGCCGGCATGAGCACCAGGCCGGACCCCGAGAAGTTTCTCCCTTCCCCCGGCGGGGGAAGGAGCAGGACAAAGGTCAAGGCTGCGCTCGATGCATGGTTCACCGCGCGCGGCTGGAAGCCTTTCAAGTTCCAGCGCGACGTCTGGAAGGCGATCGCACAAGGCCAGTCCGGCCTGCTGCATGCCACCACCGGCGCGGGCAAGACCTACGCCGTCTGGCTCGGCGCGCTGCAGGCCTTCTCGCAGCCCCGAAAGGAAACAGCCCGCCCCGCACCCCTGCCGCTCACCGTGCTGTGGCTCACCCCGATGCGCGCGCTCGCGGCCGACACGCTGCGCGCGCTGCAGCAGCCGCTCGAAGCACTGGGCGCCGAGGTACATCCCTGGAGCACCGGAGCGCGCAGCGGCGACACGTCCTCCAGCGAGCGCAGCGCGCAGAACCAGCGCCTGCCCAGCGTGCTCGTCACCACGCCCGAAAGCCTCTCGCTGCTGCTGGCGCGCGCCGATGCGAGCCAGGTGCTGGGCGGCGTGCGGATGGCGGTGGTCGATGAATGGCACGAGCTGCTCGGCAACAAGCGCGGCGTGCAGGTGCAGCTTGCGCTCGCCCGGCTCAGGCGCTGGAACCCGGGCATCGCGATCTGGGGCATGTCGGCCACGCTGGGCAACCTGCGCGAGGCCATGCACGTGCTGCTGGGCCATGACGAAGGCGTGCTGGTGCAGGGCCAGGTGCCCAAGAAGCTCGTCATCGATTCGCTGCTGCCCGGCCGCGCGGAGCGCTTTCCGTGGGGCGGCCACCTGGGCCTCACGATGCTGCCGCAGGTGATAGGGGAAATCGCCGCGAGCAAGACCACGCTGGTCTTCACCAACACGCGCTCGCAGTCGGAGATCTGGTACCAGGCCCTGCTGGAGGCCCGGCCCGATTGGGCGGGCCTGATCGCGCTGCACCACGGCTCGCTCGACCGCGAGGTGCGCGAGTGGGTCGAGCTGGGCCTGAAGAGCGGCGAGCTGAAGGCGGTGGTCTGCACATCGAGCCTCGACCTGGGCGTGGACTTCCTGCCGGTCGAGCGCGTGCTGCAGATCGGCTCGCCCAAGGGCGTGGCGCGGCTGCTGCAGCGCGCGGGGCGCTCGGGCCATGCGCCGGGGCGGCCGTCGCGCATCACGCTCGTGCCCACGCACAGCATCGAGATGGTCGAGGGCGCGGCCGCGCGCGCGGCCATTGCCGAGGGGCACATCGAGTCACGCCGTTCGCCCGACCAGCCGCTGGACGTGCTGGTGCAGCACCTGGTGACGGTGGCGCTCGGCGGCGGCTTCGTGCCCGACGACCTGTACGCCGAAGTGCGCGGCACGGCCGCCTACGAAGAGCTTTCGCGGGAGAACTGGCAGTGGTGCCTCGACTTCGTCTCGCAGGGCGGCGCTTCGCTCTCGGCCTACCCCGACTACCGCCGCGCCGTGCCCGACGCCGAGGGCGTGTGGCGCGTGCCCGATGCGCGGCTCGCGCGGCGGCACCGCATGAACATCGGCACCATCGTGAGCGACGCGAGCATGTCGGTGCAGTTCGTCGGCGGCGCGAAGATCGGCAGCGTCGAAGAGGGTTTCGTCGCGCGCATGAAGCCCGGCGACTGCTTCCTGTTCGGCGGCCGGCTGCTCGAACTCGTGCGCATCCACGACATGACGGCCTGGGTGCGGCGCGCCAGCGGCAAGCGGCCTGCCGTGCCGCGCTGGAACGGCGGACGCATGCCGCTGTCGAACACGCTGGCCGACGCGGTGGTGCAGCAGCTGGCGCTGGCCGGCGACGGTGCCTACGGCTCGCCCGAGCTGCAATGCGTGCGCCCGCTGCTGGAGATCCAGCAGCATTGGTCCGCGCTGCCCACGCCGCAGACGCTGCTGGCCGAGACGCTGACCACGCGCGAGGGCTCGCACCTGTTCCTGTATCCGTTCGCCGGGCGGCATGTGCACCTGGGGCTCGCGAGCCTGCTGGCCTGGCGCGTCGCGCAGCATGAGGCGCGCACCTTTTCCATCGCGGTCAACGACTACGGCTTCGAGCTGCTGAGCGCGACCGAGGTCGACTGGCCGACGCTGCTGCCGCAGGTGCTGCGCCTGCCTAAAGGCAGCGGCGAAGGCAATGGCGAGGGTGAAGACGCGCGCGCGGTGTTGCTGCACGAAGTGCTCGCATCGCTCAACGCCGGCGAGCTCGCGCAGCGCCGCTTTCGCGAGATCGCGCGCGTGTCGGGCCTGATCTTCCAGGGCTACCCGGGCGAGAAGCGCAGCAGCAGGCAGCTGCAGGCCTCGTCCTCGCTGTTCTGGGAGGTGTTCCGCAAGTACGACCCCGGCAACCGGCTGCTGCAGCAGGCCGAACAGGAACTGCTGGCGCAGGAGCTGGAGATCGGCCGTCTGCGCGCCAGCCTCACCCGCATGGCCGGGCAGCAGCTGGTGCTCAAGCCGATCGCGCGGCCCACGCCGTTCTCGTTCCCGCTGATGGTCGAGCTGTTCCGCGAGAAGCTGTCGAACGAGAACGTGGCCGACCGCATCGCGCGCATGGTCGAGCAACTGGAGAAAGCCGCGGGCGGCGCGGTGACGGCCGGCGGCATCGACCGCGTGAAGCGCACGATGGCGTTCGGCCAGGAAGGCGCGGGCAAGCCGCCGGCGCCGCGGCGCGAACGCAGGCGGCCTTCACGCCCGCTGCCGCCGCTGTGAGGGCCTGGTGAAAGGCCGTTGCCTAGCCGGCGCCGTGCGCCTTCACCCAGCGCACGATGTCCGCCGCGCCCATGGCGCCGGCCTGCCGCGCGACCTCTCGGCCGCCCTTGAACAGCGCCAGCGTGGGGATGCTGCGGATGTTGAAGCGCGCGCCCAGCGAGCGCACCGCCTCCGTGTCGACCTTGGCCAGCCGCACCTTCGGCTCGAGCTGGGCCGCGGCCTGCTCGTAGCCCGGCGCCATCTGGCGGCACGGACCGCACCACGGCGCCCAGAAGTCGACCAGCACCGGGATCTCGTTGCGCGCGATGTGGCGATCGAAGGTGGCCTCGTCGGGCAGCGCGGTCGAATGGCCGGCGAACAGCGGGCGGTGGCAGCTGCCGCAGTCGGGCGCGCTGCCCAGCTGGTCCGCGCGCACGCGGTTGGTCGTGTGGCAGTGCGGGCAGACGATGTGCAGCGAAGTCGATTCGGTCATGCGCAAGAACTGGGGGCCGCAGGGGCCAATTGCAAGACGCGCGCCGGGCAAGGCGTCTTTTGCGAAACTTGCCGGCCGTGACGCTCGCAGAATCCTCCGAATCGACCACCTCCACTGTCCGCTGGGCAGGTGAACTGCTCCACCTGCTGCCCGAACGGGCGCTGTGGTGGCCCGCCGCGGGCGTGCTCTTCGTGGCCGACCTGCACCTGGGCAAGGCCGCGACCTACCGCGCGCTGGGCCAGCCGGTGCCGGGCGGCACCACGCAGGAGAACCTCGCGCGGCTCGATGCGCTGATCGCGCGGTGGAGCCCCCGGCGCATCGTGTTCCTGGGCGACTTCCTGCATGCGGCGCAGGCGCGCACGGTACTCGCCGGCGTGCAGGCCTGGCGCGAACGCCATGCGGGCATCGCGATGACGCTGGTGCGCGGCAACCACGACAGCCGCGCTGGAGACCCGCCCGAAGCGCTGGGCATCGAGGTGGTGGATGAGCCGCACCTGATGGGCCCGTTTGCCTGCTGCCACCATCCGCAGCCGCATGCCACGCATTTCGTGCTCGCGGGGCACCTGCACCCGGTGTGCCGGCTGCATGGGCCGGGGCGCGACAGGGTGCGGCTGCCTTGCTTCGTGAGCGAGGCGGGGCAGGCGGTGCTGCCTGCCTTTGGCGAGTTCACAGGCGGATGGCTGATGGAGCGTGCGCCGGGGCGGCGCTTCCACGCGGTGGGCGGTTCGGTCGTCTGGGCCCTGCCCGCGTCGGAGTGAAGTTTTCTCCTTCCCCCTCTGGGGGAAGGTAGGGATGGGGGCAGGCGGCGCTGGTTCTTGCGCGGTGCTTCATCGATTGCCGCTTGCCCCCACCCCGGCCCTCCCCCAGAGGGGGAGGGAGAAAGAAAGCCTCAGAGCACGACCGGCTCGTCCGGCAACTCGTTCACGTCGAGTTCGCCTTCGCCCAGCGGAAAGTGCTCGACCAGCAGCGCCGAAATCTCCTCGAGCGCCTGCGTGAGCCCGTCCTCGAAGCGCCCTTCGCGGAAGGCCGCGCTCATGCGCTGCATCATCGCGGTCCACGCCGCGGTGTCGACGCGCGAATGGATGCCCCGGTCGGCCACGATTTCGATCGCATGCTCGGCCAGCAGCAGGTAGATCAGCACGCCGTTGTTGTGCGCGGTGTCCCAAACACGCAGCTTGCCGAACAGCATGACGGCGCGCTCGCGCACCGAGGCGTGGCGCCACAGGTACGACATCGGCAGGCCGGCTTCGATGCAGATGCGGATCTCGCCGCTGTGGCGGCGCTCGCTCGCGGCCACGCGGCCCGTGAGGCGCTGCATGGCCTCGTCGGGCAGGGCGCGGCGAACCTCGGCTTCGTCAATCCAGCGATGGCGCCAGATGCGGCCGAGCCTGGTGAAAAGGGTGGCTTCGGTCGTCATCGTGTTCACCAGTTGCCCGACGCGCCGCCGCCGCCGAAGTTGCCGCCGCCGCCGGAGCTGAAGCCACCGCCTCCGCCACCACGGCTGAAGCCGCCACCGCCACCCAGACCACCGCCCCAGCCGCCACC